>CALBJU010000115.1 GCA_937893205.1 uncultured Bacteroidota bacterium | reverse complement strand
TATAGGTCCGCATTACTCCTTTTCTGATGCCGAGATCGGTTTGCGGGAGTACATCTGGTCGTCCCAGGCGAAACATGAGATACATCTTCACCGACCATGGCCCCACACCCTTAACTTGTGTGAGTCGATCGATGATTTCGTCGTCAGCGAGGGGAGCCAACTCTGCCTGACCAGGTACCGAACCGTCGAGAGTTTTGGCGGCCAGATCTTTAATCGCCACTGTTTTTGCGCCCGAAAGGCCAGCACCACGGAGTGCTTCATCGGGTAGATTTGCAACCAGGATTGGATCCAGAGGATTGCTTTCGTCCGTCAACGCCCGAAATCGGCCATAGATTGTCGCGGCAGCTTTACCGGAGAGTTGTTGATAAGCTACTGCCTCACAGAGGGCTTCAAATGGAGATGGAGCGGGCCGCAAACCACCCTCAAAGGGCCCTACGGCGTGAATCAGAGCGGCCATCGAGGAATCCGATGACGAAAGGTGCTGGATGGCGTCGTCAACGGAGTACGGGAGATCAGGCATGAAAACCAGACGCTTTTTGGAAGAAAAAGTGCTCAACTGACCGCGGCCGGGCCATTCGAGTGGTATCCCTTTTCATGCTCCGAACGACATTCGGTTTCGTAGACCGGGCGACGTCAGTTGGGATTCTTGATAACCTGATTCAGTTCAATTTCAAATATGAGGACCGAAAAGGGAGGGATGGCAGAACCGATGCCCGCGGCGCCGTAGCCTAGAACTGGTGGGATCGTCAGTTTTCTCTTACCACCTTCCTTCATTCCGACCAGCCCGAGCTCCCATCCTGGAATGACATTCCCGTTTCCTAGCGTAAATACAAACTCTGCGCCGCCGATTGCGGTCGCATCAAACACGCTGCCATCCCGAAGGAGTCCGATGTATTCGACGAATAGCACGTCAGAAAATTCAGCCTCCAGGCCATCGCCCTCGATCAGATCCTGGATGATTACTTCGTCGAAAATATCGATGACCGTCACGTCATATATAACATCTGTGTTGGGAGGAACTGAGCAGGTTCCATCCGAGAAACACTGACCGTTCTTTCCGAACGCCTTGAAAGAAGGTATTTCCAGGCGTCTTGTGCCGCCAACCTTCATGCCGCCGAGACCTTCGTCCCACCCTTCGAGAACCTGACCGACACCCAGAGTGAAAATAAATTCCCCTCCTACATCTTCTGATGTGGCAAATACTTCTCCATCCTGAAAACGACCGATATAGGTCACGATCAGTGCATGGCCGGCCCCAACCTCTGTGCCCGTACCCACTACAAGATCCGTTACGATAACTTCGCCCTCTTCTCCAGATCCCGAATCGCAGGCCATGAGGGTCAGACAGAATAGAGCCGCGAAAAGGCTCTGGAATACAATACGTTTCATGTCGAAATGCTAATGAGAATCTATTCAGATGTCTCAGAAATGCTTAAAATAGTACCAAATTCAATCGATTTACGTCAAGCGGTTGGGAAGGTTCACGGCAGGCGGAGCATATCGTCCAGCTTGAACTTGAGTAGTGGAATATCGAACTCGGACGGACCGATTCGCCATACCAATGGTTCAAATCAATCGGAACTCAGTACTCGGGTGGGTCTGGTTACGAGTTCTGAATTCGCTCTAGTGCCGCGAGGTTGTCCCTCACGTGCTGGGCCGAACCCTGCATCAGCGCCAGTTCATCGTCCGTCAGTTCTACTTCGATGATTTCCTCGACTCCATTTTTACCCAACCTGGCTGGTGCACCTATGAAAATGCCATCCAGCCCGTACTGACCATTCATCCACACTGCACAAGGTAGAACCCGCGAGGAGTCTTTGACTATCGCTTCGACCATCTCAGCAGCCGCTGCTCCGGGAGCGTACCAGGCAGACGTACCCATCAATTTTACGATCTCGCCTCCACCGAACTTGGTGCGATCGACAATCGCGTCGATCTTGTCGGCCTCCATTAGTTCAGGAAGAGGAATTCCGCCGACCGTCGTGTAACGTGGAAGGGGAACCATGGTATCGCCATGTCCACCCATAAGGAGCGCCTGAATATCCTTAACCGAGACGCCCAGTTCCATTGCGATGAACGCGCGGTAGCGGGCGGTATCCAGTATTCCAGCCATGCCCAGTACGCGATTCGAAGGGAATCCACTGGCCATGTAGGCCACGTAAGTCATAACATCGAGTGGGTTGGAAACCACAATAATGGTCGCATCGGGACTCAGGGCCACGAACTGGTCGGTGACGGACTTGACGATAGAGGCATTTTTTCCGAGTAGGTCATCCCGGCTCATTCCCGGTTTCCGGGCGAGCCCTGCCGTGATAACACAGATGTCTGAACCGGCTGTATCCGCATAGTCATTCGTTCCAACAACACGAGTATCAAACAGATGAATAGGGGCAGATTCGGCCATATCCAACGCCTTTCCCTGGGGAAGACCATCAACGATATCGATGAGAACCAGCTCATCAACCATATCCTTACGAACGACACATTCGGCGACAGTAGCGCCCACGTTTCCTGCTCCGATTACGGTGACTTTCATTGTGGCAGAATAAAATTTGGTGGTAAAACACGAACGCCGCAATTCTACGGCGTTCTTCGTCAAGATAAGTGCGAGATGTCACCAATATTTGACTAAAAATGAACCGGAAATTCGGGACCTTCTGGCCATGTGCTTTCGAGGCCATGTGATCACGCCTTATGGGATATGGGGTCGCTCGTTGTGTATTATGTGCCGCCAATCGCTCCAACACATTCCGATATTATGCGACGCTTCGTTCTAGTTGTCATTTTCCTGATCCCCCTATCGTGCAATTGGTCCGCTGATAGTACACGGCCTAAAAACCTCGTGTTTTTCATCGCCGATGGTTGTGGGCTGGCCACTTTCAGCCTCGCGCGAGGCTACAAGAGTGAGATGGAGGACAATCCGGTTCTTTTTCTGGATGCGTATCAGAGGGGGAGTGTAATCACACGAGCCGACTCGGCGTGGGTCACCGACTCGGCGGCGAGTGCAACCGCATACGCGTGCGCCGTCAAGACGTACATTGGCGCGATAGGCGTCGATCGAGACACAACCTCCGTCGAAACAATTCTGGAAGCGGCAGAGCGATCAGGATTCAATACAGGAATTGTTACGACGGCAAGAATCACACACGCAACTCCTGCCGCGTTTTCCAGCCATGTTCCGCTCCGGGCAATGGAAGAAGAGATCGCCGCCCAACAAATAGAACAGGGCATTGAGGTGATTTTTGGGGGTGGCCGAATGTTTTATTTACCGTCGCATAGTGGAGGAGTCCGACGAGACAGCCTGAACTTGCTTCAACACGCTATCGATTCAGGATATCACAATGTGCAGAATCGTGACGAACTACTCGCGGCGTCTGAACTACCAATTATTGGACTCTTCACCGACAGCTATATGGCGTACGAAATTGACCGTGATAAAATGACGGAGCCATCGCTTGCAGAAATGACGCGAAAAGCGCTTGAGCTTCTTTCGGATTCGGGCGAACCATTTTTCATTATGATAGAGGCTGGCAGAATTGATCACGCTGCCCACGGGAATGACCCCGCGGCTCATTTGTGGGACACCTTGGCCTACGACGAAGCATGGAAGGTCGCAATTGATTTTGCGATGGAGGATGGCGAGACGCTGGTGGTTGGCACATCTGATCACGAAACAGGCGGCTTGACCCTCGGGGCACCGATGTCTGGAAAATCGGGTTCGGGATATGCATACGACCCCGCGCAGTTAGCGGGAATAACCTCGTCGATACCGGAGTTTGTAAGCGAAATACCAGCTCGCATCGAGAGCGGATTAGTCGTGAACAAAGAGTGGTTGATGGGCGAGCTGCAAAGCCGCTTCCAACTAGTCCCGGATTCGGTTGAGGGAGCGATCAACACAATCGTTCGCGATTGGCCAGTCGTGGGTGATTCTGTGGCAGCAAGGCGCTTCCATCGCTTTTTATCGAGAGAAACATCTTATCCTGCCCGAATTGGATGGTCAACCGGTGGCCATACCGCTGTTGATGTGCCAATTTTCGCGTATGGACCCGGATCTGAGCTGATAGGAGGGGTGATGGACAATACGGAGGTAGGGCTTGCACTATGGGAGGCCCTGGGACTTAGATAACGATTTTTCGACGCCTATTTAGGCAGCGAAAAAGACGACGATACTACGCGCAGGCGCAAGTCAGAGGTAATCAAGAGTGATTTCTGGCTCAACGCACCTCATACTTCAAATGAAGCTCGTAAATCGTCATATCGACTCGATTGAAGCTCAGAGGCGGAAAAACCTCCGGAGCTTATTGTCGCACGAACTGAGAACACCTCTCGCCATCATCGACGGGTATGCCCAGTCTCTAAGACAAGAGCTCAATGGTGAGCATGCGTCCCTGGTTCAGCCTATTCTTGAATACTCCGCCCGGCTCGGTGCGGTCATTACGGCCATTCTGGAATATGAATCGCCAGCCGCAGCTTCAGAACTTGAAGCCACGGATTGCACGATCACAGAGGTGATAGGACGTTTGGTCAACAGACTGAGACCTGTTGCGCTACTACACGGCAATCGTCTGGAATTCGTTTATGGAGATGCGAACTGGGAGATGCATTCCTACAAGCAACTGATTGAGAGCGCGTGCATGCACCTTATCGAAAACGCCATCAAATTCACAAAGAACGGTCTCGTTACGGTGACGGTGAAGGCAGTGGATGGCACAATGGTCGTGACAGTAGAAGATTCGGGCATCGGAATTGGCGAAGGAAACGAGGATCTGTTTGCACCATTCGTGCAGCGTTCTACCGGATTAAGCAGGCAGTTCGAGGGGCTCGGATTGGGATTACATCTGGCTGCACAGGCGGCGGTACTCTTGAGAGGTCATGTGACACTGGAGAACCGCGCCGAAGAAGGAGCGATCGCCACGTTTGTTCTGGCAAGATCAGTGGAAATGTCAGGTAAGCGCGTAGCCTAAGGCAGGAATCCACTCTGCACGGTACGAGTAGACAGCACACTAAGCTCTCGCTCGCATGTCCGCCATCGAATCCATTCTCTCTCCTGACTTTCACCTCGTTATCACCGATACGGAGACCACGGGTATTCATGCGCTGCGCAACAGAATCATCGAGATCGCCGCGCTCAGAGTGAAACAGGGAGAGCCCAGGAAGATGTTTTCACATCTGATCGATCCGGGCCTTTCCATTCCTCACCGTATCACTCGTATCACCGGAATTACCTCTGCCATGGTGTTTGGACAGCCAACGGCCGAGGAGATCATGCCGCAGTTTCGGGATTTTCTGGAGGACGCGATTTTTGTTGCCCACAACATTCGATTCGACGTCTCATTCATCAATGCCGAGTTTCAACGCATGGGCCTTGAGGAGATGGATAACACCGGGCTGTGCACTCTGCGGCTGGCGCGGCGCCTGCTTCCGGGATTGAGATCTAAAAGTCTGGGGAATCTGGCCAAGTTCTTTCGGATTCCTCCTGACGGCAGGCACCGCGCCAGCCGCGATGTAGAGATCACTACCGAAGTACTGGAGCGATTGTCCCAGATAGCAATCGACGATCATGGTGTCACGGCTATCGAAGAACTGATCGAGATGCAGGCCCGGACCTACGCGAAGGTCAATCCCTTTTCCCGACATGTCGTTGCCATTAAAC
>CALBJU010000114.1 GCA_937893205.1 uncultured Bacteroidota bacterium | reverse complement strand
GTCAGTTCGCTGTTGATGCGGAAGCGCCTCAGAGCTTTGAAGTCTTCGTGTTGCAGCCGTTCGTAGATGGAAGTGTAGGTTTCCATCACCTCATCCGGGTCCGATAGAAACCGTCTGATCATGCGAAGGATGATCGGTGTGTATTTGTCCAGCAAAGAGGAATACCCGAGACCGGGGTCCGCTTTAAACTGTTTAATAAGTGCGGTATCAGTCATACCATTTATCTGGGCACATGAACCAACGTCAGGGATCGCTCCTTGTGGTTCGGGGTGTGACTACCGTGGGTAGGCAATCATTAACACAAACTTTGTGTCAACCGACGTGTCCAGGCGGAACACCTCGGGCGTTCAGTGCTATATTTGTGCCTTCACGCGCTTGTAGCTCAGTCGGATAGAGCGTTGGATTCCGGTTCCAAAGGCCGGGGGTTCGAATCCTCCCAAGCGCGCAGACCCGCTTGCTTCACGCAGGCGGGTTTTTTTGTGCTCAGAATTCGCTTCGACTCCAACGTCAAAACAGCTGATGCCGCTTCTCGAGATTGAGGAGATTCGAAAGGCTGCGTGAGGGACGCAAACTTTCAAAGAGGAGGGCCTGCGAGATGGATGAGGGGCATCTATCTCACAGTTTCCTGAGGAGGATCAAGGGCTCGAGGGAGCGAGGGCAGAAATAATCAAGGAACTGCCTGTCCCTTATCCAAGATGATGCCAAAAAACGACTGAGCCACCCAAACGGTCCAAAATGACCGATTTGGGTGGCTCATACCTTGCATTGTCTCAATTTTGAATCGCCTGGAGGCGTCTCAGAATCAAATCGAGACTGATTTTATCATTTTTCAGGCAGGTATATCGCGGAGTTGACCCTCACTCGCAGCAACTACAGTCGCAACCGTTGCGTCACCAGTAACATTGGTGACCGTTCTGCACATATCCAGAATTCGGTCCACTCCCAGAATCAGGGCAATTCCAGCTATCGGCACTCCAACGGCCTCAAGAATGATCACCAGCATGATGATTCCCGCCCCAGGTACGGCAGCCGTACCGATGGATGCCAGCACAGCAGTAAACACTATTGTGATTTGAGCGGTCAGATCCAGCTCCATTCCAATGGTCTGGGCGATGAAGACGGCGGCCACCGCCTGATACAAGGCCGTGCCGTCCATGTTGATCGTAGCTCCCAGCGGAAGAACAAACGATGACACTTCTTCGGAGACGCCCAGATTGTTCTCGCAACGCTCCATGGTAATGGGCAGCGTTGCACCGCTCGATGAGGTCGAGAAAGCGACCAGCTGCGCGGGCCCTAGAGCCTTCCAGAAGTCTGATATTTTTCTTGGAGTCAAGAACTTCATCATGCTTCCGTAGGTCAGTGTCATGTGGATCGCGAGACCCAGTATGACAACAATAGCGTAGAAGCCCAGAGCCCCCAGCAGCTCCAGAATCTGACCGAGATCGTCGCCGGCGATACTGGTAATGGTGTCTGCAAGCAGTCCAAAAACGCCGATTGGTGCGAAGATCATGATGATCTCCACCAGTTTGATTATGAGATCGTTCAGACTGTCAAAAAACTCCAGGAGAGGCTTTGCCTTGTCCTTCGGAATCATGAGCAGGCCAATGCCGGCGAAAATCGCAAAGAACACGACCTGAAGCATGTTTCTGTTCGATCGAGCAGCTTCAAAGAAGTTATTTGGAATCATGTCCACGATGGGCTGCAGCGGCCCTCTCTCAGCAGAAGCAGCGGCATTTTCTAGACCCGCTTCGGCCTGATCTGCGAACGTCATCTGTAACTTTTCACGCATCTCTTCGGGTACGCTGCCACCCGGATTCAAAACATTCACCAGAACGAGTCCGATTATCAGCGCAATGACCGTCGTTCCGATGTAGATCGCGATGGTCTTCCCACCTATTCGAGACAGCTTTTTAAGATCGGAAAGCGAGGCAACACCCGTGATCAGAGAAGCCAGAACCAGCGGAACGGCTATCAGGAGCAGTAATCGGAAAAAGATCTGCCCGAATGGCGCAATCCAGTCGCTCGTAAATTGACCCCAACCCTGGGCTGCCGCGAGGACGCCGTACAGCAGACCGAGTACGAGCCCGATGATTATTTGCCAGTGAAGTTTCTTGTACCAGGGCATGCGGTCTTCGGTTTGACGAAAAGAAATGAAGTGACGGGGCTGAGAGCCCAGCAAAGAACGCTCTAAGGAGACGACAAATCAAGTATTCCCCCGCCCGGTTCTAAAACCGGAACGAGACCTGCACCACTGGCACCACCTGACCTGCTCCATTGTAGGCTAGACCCATCCTGGTCTTCAGGCGGTCGTTGTGAAGCTTGGCACTCACGGCCGCGTCGACTCCAGCAATCACGTGATTCAGAAGAACGAGCAATGAGATCTGACTGGCCCTTCGAAGCAGGTCCTGAGAACGGGCGTGATCGCTCGCATAGTCGAAAAATGAATCCGACACGTTGGGTTTGGAGCCATCCACGCCCGTATGCTCGGGGTCGATGGACACCTGATACACGCCCTCGGCATTCTTCCACGCTGCATAATCTTCCCAGCCCGGAGCAAATTGAAAGTATTTTCCTATCAACTCATAGTACTGCTGATCCGCAAAACTGGGAAGTTGATGGGAGAATACAGCACCGGTCTCAGGATGGAAAACCTGTCTCTCAACAGCGTTTATCTCCTCGAACATTGCCCTGACCAGCACCTGATCTGACTCGGACCACGTCGAAGGATTTTGAAAATCCACGCCGGAAATAATGGTTACCGAAGGGGCGGAAATGACGGCTCCAAACTCTGAGCCCAGGTATTCAGAGTAGTCGTTCAACCAGCTCGCATACTTGGTCGGACTCCAGGCGGCGTGCGCCTCGTCCTGAAAGTCGTCTTCGACGGAAAGACCGCGAGAGCGCAGGGCGAAATACCCCGTGATCGCTGCAGCCTCAAGTGAGACGGCCAAGAGGGCCTTCAGCTTCTGCCGGTTATAGAATTGGCCGGCCCCCGGGAGGATCGCAGACATGCCGAATGCCAGTGGAATGCTCCTCTCTCCCTCGGTAGGCCACCACTTAGCTTCCGACTGACTTGGCGCCGGCCCGTAGATCAGCGCTGCGCGAAGCGCAGCGCGATTCATGAAAACGGTCAGCGTGTCGGTCGAGGCTTCTGAGTCTTTCGGGCTAAGGATCAGCAACAGTGCTACCAGACAGAATAGAGCTCGCATCATCACAGAAGGGGTTGGATGGCTTTTTTGAAAAAATCGTACGAGCGAGCACCCAGCAGATACCGCCTGACCACCCCATCGCGATCTACAATGAAGGATGCCGGGCGAATAATGAACGCTCCTGTAAATGGAAGTGGAAGCTCCGTTCCTAACGGCACGTACATGCTATAAGTGTCGAGTGGAAGCTGACGTTCAAAGGCCTGCAAAAGGAGTGGTTCTTCATCTGAGATGGACAGGATGACGAGGCCATCGTCTTTCAGCTCCCGTTGAAGCCGGTTCAGGTCTGGAATCTCTGCGAGACACGGCCCGCACCAGGTGGCCCAAAAATTGATGATCACAACCTGCCCCTCGAAGTCTTCAAGAGTGGTGGACACACCGTCATCTACACCCGAAAATGAAAAGTTTCCGGCTTCGACCTCGATGATGGCGTCCTGAAATACATCTTCGGTGGCCACGCGTTGCCCGGATTCGGCGATAGCTTTTTCGGTCCCGCGTGCAAGGAGCATCAGAGCCACCGCTGAAATAATCAGCATTGACGATAGAATGGCCCCGAACCACTCCATCGCGTCTCTGGGCCGCTTCGCCTCGCTGCCCTTGAGGAGGATCCACAAGAAGCCTGCCCCTATGGCAATCATTATGAAGCCCATTCCGTAAATAAGCGATGATTCCATTCCAGTTACTCCTTAGAATTGATCAAATCCGAAGAGGATGCCCACGTGCCACTGCCATGCTTCTCCGTATCGCACGAATTGCTGGCCGTCAGGAGTGACAAATCCCTCATCCAATTGGAATTCAAACGAGTTCAGACCATACGTCGAGCTGATAAAGAAAGCGGTAGGCAAGAGGTAGTACGAGCCAAGTCCAATTCTGATTTCCGCCCCAACATCTTTTTTTGATTCTCCAATACCCGGCCAGTCGCCAGACCATGCCAGAGCGGCATCCGCAAACACTCGCAGATAAATCTTGTCGACATAGGTGAAGAGCAGCTGTTTGCCGATCCGAGGGAAAACAGGAAACAGATAGGATGCCTGGAACCAGAGTGTTTCGTTACCCCCCAGCGCATAGAATGGATATCCGCGGGCTCCCGTCAGGCCGCCCAGATACTCGTTGTAGAAATCGTCCTGAACCTCTCCCAAAATCGTGCTGTAGCGGGTTCGGAATCCAATTCCGTGGGCGCCTTCACCCGGCCATCCTGGGAGTTTGAGTCCCCCGCGAGCGGCGAAGCTGAGTCGATTGATGGTGGAGCGGTCGTATACCGGCTGAAGAAGACCATCCTGGATATCAAAACTTTTCAATAATCGTCCGTTTTCACGTTCGAAACTCAGCTCGGCACGGATTCCGTGCGGAACTACGTTCATGTCCCGGTGCGGCGCGAACGATTCAAAAATCAGCTTTGCGTGATAGGCTCTCCCTATGAAATAACGGGACGAACTCGAGGGCACGAATTGACGGAGTTCCTTCGAAAAAAAGCTCTTGGTCTTTACACGGTACGGGCTGTAGCGGTATCCCACTTCCGAGAGGAGGACTCGACTGATCTTGCTTTTTGCCAGCAGATCCACTTGCCACAGATTGTAGGACAGGTCTGCCAGCGTCGTTTCAGGAAAACAGGCGGTACATGGAAATTCCTCAATAGAGAGGCCATTTTCGACGTTCCGGCTGATGTTGAACAACTGGATGGAGAGCTGCGGTGCCCACCGTTTGTGGAAAAACGGAAGGCTTCGTGCGTAGTCGACCTGCAAGAAAGCGTCCCTTTCGAGGTCAAGCAGATTCGATGGGGCGAAAAAATCACCAATTGATGAAGCATCTCCAGATCCTGGGCCAATCAGAAGCCCACCGAAGAAACTCAGTCCGCCAAGCACCTCCCGGGTAGCCGCGTAGACGCCGACTTTGGTATTCCTCCAGAGGGTCTCACCCCGGGTTCGATCTTTCAATCGGACATCGGTCAGTCTTCGTTTTCTCGAAACATACTGGTCGAGGCGAAGGACGGGCAGGAAACTGAAGGAGGTGAATACCGGATCGTATCTGGTCGCAGAACTTTGTGATTCTTCCGCGGAAAACGATCTCAGGTCCGAGTCATCGCGCTCATTGAGCTCAGATTGCTCTCTGGTCAAGTGCTGAACCCTCTGGGACTTGATCAGGAAATCGGGTGCCCGATAATCGGCTGGTAGCGCTGTATCTGGTACCGAATTCTCATATGCAATCTTATATCCTGAGGCTTCGAAACGGCTGTATGTGAGTTGCCCTGAACTGGAGACAAACGGCATAAACGCGCCACCCGCTTCATCGGTAATCGCCGCAGCGCTACCACCTGGCTTCAGGCGGTATAGATTGAAGATGCCCGTCCTGTCGGAAGCGAAGATCATGTGACCCTCGGGGCCGAACGTGGGTGACCTCTCGTCTGCCACCGAATCCAGAACCGCTTCCAGTTCTTCTCCGTTTCTCCTGACACGGTATATATCACGCCCGTGAGTACGGCTGAGTCCAAAGTAGATCCACTCCCCATCGGGGCTCCAGACCGGATCGGTAACCTGGGTGCCGTCATCAAACGTCGTCAAAGAAAGTATTTCAGCCCCTTCAGCGGGGTCGTCCTGGTAGGAAAGCAAGCGCAGATTGGTCGTGCCGTCGCCCTTTTGAATGAACACGATCCATTTTCCATCCGGGCTTACCGAGGGAGAATCGGCGCGCTGGTTCCAGGTCAATCTAGTAGATTTTTCGGTCTCCATGTGGAATCTGTACAGGTCGAGATAAAGGTGTCCCTTGTCGG
>CALBJU010000113.1 GCA_937893205.1 uncultured Bacteroidota bacterium | reverse complement strand
TCCTCTTCCTCGACTTCAATGTGATAGCGCCTTATCACCTCTTCACCGGTGAGGATTTCCAACGTGACGTCTCCGTCAAAGTCCGCGGCCAGGAAATAGTCCAGGCGCACTCCGGGGCGTGAATACTGAGGATCGGAGGGACCGCCCGATCGTGAAGATCTCCTTGATCGATATACCGCGCGGGGTACGAAAAACTGATTTGTCGAATCTGATGCGAACTGGCGCAGCGAACTGATGTCGTCCATTACCCAGAAGCCGCGCCCCATCGTTGAAACAGCTATGTCACCCTTGTAGATCTTGATATCCGTAATGGGCGATGCCGGGAGCCCCGAGTCGAATCGATTCCACGTCTCGCCATCGTTCAATGACGCATAAAAGCCGTATTCGGTCCCTGCGAACAGTAGGCCTGCCCTGTGGGGGTCCTCCCGAACCACACGGACGGGGGTATCGATGGCAATCCCGTTGTTTCCATCGGTCAATCGGGACCATGTAGCTCCAAAATCGCTCGTTTTATATACGTATGGCTCGAAATCGTTGAGCAGGTAGCGATAGCCGGCAACGTAGGCTGTACCTGCCGCATGAGGAGATGGGTCGATGTGCTGGATGCGGCCTTCCGGCGGCATGTCCTTCGGTGTCACGTCTGTCCAGGTCATTCCACCGTCCCTGGTCACATGGACTGGCCCGTCATTTGCACCGGTCCAGATGACGCCTTCATCGACGGGAGATTCTTCAATCACATACAGCACCGAGTAGTGCTCTTCTCCCGTGATATCCCGCGTGATCGGGGAGCCCGAAACGACCTGGCGCTCGGCGCGGAATGCGGTCAGGTCGGGGCTTATGGTCTCCCAGGTTTCGCCGCCATCAATCGTCTTATGGACAAATTGGGAGCCGTGATAGACCACGTCAGGGTTGTGCGGAGATACTTCGATGGGCACGACGCGCTGGAATCGATACGCAAGCTCGGAAGGATTCCGGCCGTACATGTTGGCCGCGCCCACGTAATAGTTACGCGACTGGGAGGTGCGTCTGCTGAATTGGTAGAATCGTCCCTTGCAGTTACTGAACACGATGTCGGAATCGCCGGGCTTGGGAACGGCCGGCCCTGTCTCACAACCACCGATCGCCTCCCAATAGGCCTGGGGTCCACCGACCCTGTTTCCAGTGGCGTTGCTCGGAACGGCAATAGTCGAATTGTCCTGCTGCCCCGCGTAGAGCCAGTACGGGATCCTGTCGTCGAGATTGACTTGATAGAGCTCGGCGGTTGGTTGATTTCTCTGGGTGGACCAGGTCTCTCCCCCGTCGCTGGTCACGTTCGCACCACCGTCGTTTGATTGAATCCAGATATCGGGATCGTCCGGATTGATCCAAATATCGTGATTATCTCCATGGGGGGTCGATCGGCGTTCCCAGTTTTCGCCCCCGTCCTCCGAGCGGAAGAAGCCAGTGCAATTGACGTACAGAACGTCGGCGTTCGTTGGATCGGCATCGATGTTAGTGTAATAGAATGGTCGATCCATAAGGGGTCGGAAGTTGGAGACCAGGTGCCACGTCTCTCCCTCATCGTTGGACCGATACAGGCCCTCTTCCTCAGGCGTGGTCTCGACAAGTGCATAGACTCTGCTCGGATCCGCTGCCGAAACCGCGAAATCGATCTTTCCGATCAGTCCCTGGGGCAATCCCTGGGTCTTCATGTTCCAGGT
>CALBJU010000112.1 GCA_937893205.1 uncultured Bacteroidota bacterium | reverse complement strand
CATCCGTATCGTAGCCGGCGGCGATCTGCTAAACGAGCTCACCGACGAAGAGGCCGATACGCTGGAAGACATTTGTGATTTGGAGGCAGGAAATGGACCCGGTCAGTGCCGACTGGCCTGCATGACTCGCTCGAAAGGCCCCGTAACGATAGAAATTGTGGAGCAATGACGTGTTCCTGCGACCGAAAATGCTAGAACTTGCCATTGTGTCATGCGTGAATATCTTTCCCACCCGGAATAATTAAGCGAGAGGAGCTGGAGTGCAGCTGGAAATTGGTCAAACCGTTGACGGGTATCGCCTTGACTCGATCCTGGGTGAGGGAGGAATGGGTATCGTGTATCTGGCCACAGATGTGGCACTGGACCGACCGGTCGCGCTGAAGTTTATTAAATCCTCTCTCACCGAAGATGATAGATTCGCCACGCGTTTCCGGTCCGAAGCTCGACTCCTCGCACAGGTAGACAGCCCCAATATTGTTGGAATCCATGCTTTCCGGCAGACGGAGCACGGCGTATTCATCGTCATGGAGTACGTCGAAGGGCAGGACCTGTCTGATATTCTGGAAAAGGGCCCGATTTCAGTCGAACGGGCGATTCACTTCGTCCGCCAGACCCTGATGGCGCTTGACCGTGCGCACGGGGCGGGTGTGGTGCATCGCGATATCAAGCCGCACAACGTGATGGTGACCGAGTCGGATTCGGTTAAAGTGGCCGATTTTGGCCTGGCGAAGCTCAATGCCCCTGGTATGATGAGTACGATGACACAGGGCGTTATCGGCACCCTGTATTACATGTCTCCCGAACAGGTCCGCGGTGAACCCGCAGATTTTAGATCCGATTTGTGGGCGGTGGGTGTGCTCTTCTACGAAATGCTGGCGGGCGAGAGGCCGTTTGATGCTGTTTATGAAGCCGCGGTCCTGTACGCCATCATGAACCACGCTGTTAAGATTCCAGCAAGTGTCCTCAAAAAGATTCCTGATGGGCTGGACCAGGTAGTTCTGAAGGTTCTTAGTAAAAATGCGGACGACCGCTACCAGACCGCCGCCGAAATGATAGCGGGGATCGATGCGTGTGTCGCTGGCATCTCTGCCGCCTCTACGGTGGCGACAGGAATGGTCGCATCGGTATCCGAAAAAATGTCTGCAAAAAAGATAGCCGGATTCGTTCGAGGGGCGATTTTGCTTACCGCGGCGCTGCTGGGAATCTGGTCGGTTCTTTCCGGAAGGTTCAGTGGCTCAGGCGCCGAAGGAACAGGAGAAATCCTTCCCGCAGTTACGTTTTTGACACTTCAGACCGAGCCGAGCGGTGCATCGGTGCGCGTTGATGGCGGCGACAGTGGTCAAACCCCCCTTCAAAATTTTCAAACGGCAAACGGAAGAGAATCCGTCAGGGCGAACATCGAACTGGACGGCTATCTACCGATCGATACCACCTTGTCGACAGGAATAACCCATCTCATCACCATGACTGTGCGTGACCCGGCTCCGGTTTCGGCGGGACCAGCTCCGGTATCCAGCGACACCGACGATCAACAACAGATACAACCACCAGCAGCCGAGGCGCCCGCACTTGCGACCCTCATACTGGAGGTTTTTCCAGAGGGAACGGTGTCGATAGACGGGGGCGCAGAGCAAGCAGCAGGTACGAGATCCGTGGAGTCTGGTGACTACAGAATAGAGTGCCAGTCTCCCACATACGAAGCCATTGAGCGTGTCTTGCCGATCGAAGCGGGTGCTACAATCACGTCTACCTGTTATTTCGAGTCCGAAGTTACCGTTGCGCACGCCCCGGGATCTCCATGGGGGAATATTTGGATCAATGGTATCAACCGGGATAGACAGACTCCCGCCGTTCTCTCCCTTGGACCCGGGAATTATGTGGTTTCAGTCCGGAAATTCGGTTATGACGTAGTCTTGCAAGGACAATCAACGGGTTCAATCATCGTTTCTCCTTCGTTTGACAGACAGGAGAAACACCGATTAATCTTCGAGATGACAAAGCAGCAGTAGCAGAGGTATAAATCATGGGAAGTTTCAACTCAGATATCAGATTAAGGCATAGCTTTCGAGTGGCTTTGGCCATCTTTCTTTTCGGCCTGCTGATCGCCCTTCCGCTACGGGCTCAATCCACGGCCGATGCCGTAGCCGCGTATGATTCGGCAGACTTCGACAGAGCGCTGGAACTGTTCAACGCCATCGCGGCCGACGAATCGATGAGTCGCGACGAAACGATGACCGCGTTCCACTATCTGGGAAGAATCTTCGCTGCGCGTCGGATGGAAGAAGAAGCCCTGGGCGCCATCCGGAGTTTACTTGAGTTGGAGCCCCCTGTGGTTTCACTTGATCCAGATTTTGAGCCCCCACCGCTCATCCACGCGTACTACGAAGCCAGGAAAGAGCAAGGAGGATACGGAGTCAATACGTATGACGGACAGATCCGAACGATCGCCGTAATCGATTTCACGAACGGCTCCTTTGGACCGAACGCTTCCGACTATGAGCCTCTGAGTCGGGGTCTCGCGGCAACTATGATCAATCAGTTGGGAAGCGCCACCAATCTGCGGGTGGTTGAACGCGAGAGACTTCAGTGGCTCTTGAGTGAACTGGACCTGCAACAGGATGCAGGTCGCGTGAACCAGGCCACGGCCGTTCGAATGGGTGAACTGCTCGGAGCACAGTCGGTGCTCATCGGCTCATTCATCGTGAACGGAAAGGACATGATGCTGAGCACCAGAATGGTCAGCGTCGAGACTGGAGAACTGCTGACGGGAGAACAGGTCGAGGGCAAGGTCGATAAGGTATTCGGACTCCTCAGAGAGCTCAGTCAAAAGACCGCAGAAGCGATCAATGCTACACTTGAGGAGGACTCATCCGAGGGTGGGGACGACTTCGGTTCGCTCGACGCGATGATGTCCTATTCTGAAGCCCTCGAACTGTTGGAACAGGGAGACTATCGGGCTGCTCACGCCAAGTTTTTGGAAGCCCTTGACCACGACCCTGAATATGATGTGGCCGAGCGCCGCGCCCATAGTCTGATCGGAATGCTCGAATAGAGCCTCGTTTCAGACTTTCTTGTCCTCTCCCTCCAATTTTCATCACGATGAAACGACTTGTCGAAACTGCTTGTCTCGCTGCAATTTGCATCGGGCTATCTGGATGCACATCTGTAAGGCTGGATGAGAAGCTGGCCGATTACTCGGGAGATATTTCAAGGCTGGAGCGGGAAGTATTGAACCAGCCTACGGCAACAGATCCCCTGCGTGACCTTGGTGCCATCTATATGCGCACCGGCAATGCCGTTCAGGCCGAGGAATACCTCTCTGCCGCCTTTGACCTGGGTGGGCGTGACGGGAAACTACTGTTCTATCTCGGCCTGGCCACTGAAGGAGTCGGTGACCATGACACCGCGCTCGAGCACTACCTCCGCTATCCGGAGGTGCCACGCCTTTCGCCGTACAGAAGCTTGATGGAGGGCCGATATGCGTCGCTGGTGCGAGAGTCCGCAATAATTGAAATGCAGGCTAGAATTGCTGAGGAAGCCGAACTGAGCGACACCGAAATAGAACCAAATGTCGTAGCGGTTTTTCCAATGACCTACCAGGGCTCCGATGCCGATTATGCGCCTCTCGGGCGTGGGATCGCGGAGATGATCTCGCTGGATCTGCAAAATGTTAACGAGTTACGGGTCGTCGAGCGAGCCAGGCTCCAGGCCCTCATCGATGAGCTTGCCCTTGGTGAAAGCGGATACGTTACTCCTGCTTCGGCCCCCCGGGTTGGCCTCTTGTTGCAAGCTGGGACGATTGTTGGAGGAACCTATAACATACTGTCCGGCAATACCTTACGTCTTGATCCCGCCTATGTAGAGTCCCCATCTGGAGTTACGCACTCTCTATCGGGTGAAACGGCTAGTCTGGCCAGGTTTTTTGAATTGGAAAAGCGCTTGGTATTCAGTCTGCTGGGTGATCTGGGCATTCAGCTGACGGAGGCCGAGCGGACCCGAATCGAGGAAATTCCCACGCAGAATCTGCAGGCGTTTCTCGCTTATTGCCGTGGACTTCAGAGAGAGGACGAACGTGATTTCAGTGGTGCAGCGACGTTCTTTCAGCAGGCTGCCAGTCTGGATCCGCAGTTCAGCGCCGCCGAAGCGGGTCGCGGGCGCAATGCGGGAATGCGAGACACTGGCGGGCCCGGAGGCGACCCGCTCGGCGGCGCACGTCGCATTGAACCTCCCCCTCCAAAACCGCTGAATCTGTTGGGAAACAGGATGGTCCAGCTAGCGGGCGGAGTTCAATCACCCATATTGCCCGGTGTTGATCAACGCCAGCCTGCCACCGAGCAGGGTATGCCGCCGACCGTCAAACCGCTTCGTAACCCACCTCCTCCTCCAAACCAAAACTGAGTGATGACCCCGGGCTTCCTCCGCAGCAGACCTGAGATTAACCTCCGTATCGTCGCCCTGACGATAATGATGGTGGTCATGCCCGCGCGCGTGAGCTCCGGCCGGTCTATCGAAGAGCAGGAACGGGCGATCATTGTTTACATTTATGATACGTTCGGAGGCATCGGCTGGACCAATGCTGACAATTGGAATTCTGCCAACCCGGTTGGAACCTGGTACGGAATAAGTACCGATGAGATCGGTGGAGCAACGCGCATCACAGGTATAGATTTATCCAATAATAATCTAATTGGAGTAATTGTTGAATCATCAAACCAGGACAGATTTTTTCAGGTTGGTGCTGTGCTCTCCGAGCTACAGGTTCTGAACTTCAACCGGAATAGTTTAAGCGGATTGATGATGCATGCTCAGTTAGGAAACTTTGAGACATTGCGATACCTCGGTCTCGCGCAGAACAGCTTAAGTGGAACCATTCCAGTGGAACTGACCGACCTTGTCTTACTCCATACGCTGGAGCTTTCGGGCAACAATCTTAGCGGCGGAATTCCGTCGGAGATCGGACTGATGACCTCGCTTCAGTCGCTCAATCTTGACGCCAATTCGCTGAGCGGAAGCTTACCAAGTGAACTTGGGAATCTGGTAAACCTGACCTTTCTGAGCGTAGCCTCAAATCAGTTCACAGGCCCAATACCGGTTAAGTTTGGAAACCTAGCTTCGTTAAAAATCCTCAATCTGAAGGACAATGAACTATCCGGAGATATTCCCGTCGAGCTCGTCAGTCTCAATCTTCTCTCAGAGTTAGAACTCGACGAGAACCAGTTAGAAAACTTACCAAATTTCAGCGGCCATCCTTCTTTGACACGGCTGCAAGTGGAGAACAATCTGCTCACCTTTGAAGACCTGGAGCAAAATATTGGTATCCCAAACTTTACCTATTCGCCACAGGGATCGTTTGGAGACACGGCTACTCTGAACGTGACGGAAGGCGATCCTCTGAATCTGACGTTCGTAGACGGAGGCACCAGCAATCTGTATCAGTGGCACCTGGGTGCATCGCCCATTGGTGCATCGCCCATTGCCGGTGCGACCTCTGCTACCTACACAAAGGTGGCTGAACTGACAGATGCCGGTGAGTACACGCTGAGCGTCACAAACGCTATAGTGACGGGCTTGGGGCTTACCAGTGCGGCGATTACGGTCAATGTAGCGCCAGCTGTCGTCCCGAACATTTCCGCGACGCCCCTCACATTTGATTTCGGAAATGTTGGTCTCGATGCGCCTGCCACCACTACCATAAATATTTCGAACACAGGAACGGCACCAGGTGATGTGAGCTTTCTCATTGTGAGTGACTCGTTGTTCGACTTCGGCGATGTCCCGCTGGGCTCAGCAACCCCAACAACAATTACCATTTCCAACACCGGAACTGCGCCAGCTCCGCTGACCTTCTCCATCATCAACGATGCGTCGGGTGCGTTCAGTCAAAACGCCCAGGATGGAACGCTGCAGGCAGGAGCGAGCCGAGAGATCATTGTTTCGTTTGCTCCCGCGGCTCGGGGTGTGGTAAGCGGAACGCTGCGTATCACCTCGACGAGTTCGTCTGAGACACTCGACGTGCCGCTATCCGGCACTGGAATTTCGCCTGTGATCAACCCCGACGAGACTTCTGTCGATTTTGATCCCACGGTAATCGGTTCCACCTCGATGCAGAACGTCAACATCACCAATTCGGGAGAGCTTCCTCTGACGTTCGTGACGGATATTGGGGGCTCTGATCCCGGCGCATTTTCAGTTTCACCCGCCAATGGCACAGTAATTCCCGGTCTCACGGCCACGCTGCAGGTGAGTTTTTCTCCGTCGACACTCGGCCTCCTGAACGCGTCCCTCCAGATATCGAATAATTCCCCAAACACGCAGGTGGTCATTCCGCTATCGGGGACCGGAACGGGAGTGGAGGATGTTTCTGCTTCCCCCTCGTTGTTCGACTTCGGCGATGTCCCGCTGGGCTCAGCAACCCCAACAACAATT
>CALBJU010000111.1 GCA_937893205.1 uncultured Bacteroidota bacterium | reverse complement strand
GCCATGCAGGTCGCAGCGCTGAATCCTTTGTCCACCAGTCGCGACGAGATTCCACAAGAAGTGCAGGACAAGGAGATGAAGATCGCGGCTGATCAGGCTCGCGAAGAGGGCAAACCCGAGCAGATCATCGATCGCATTTCCGAAGGTAAACTGGAGCGCTACTTCAAAGACAACGTCCTTCTGGAGCAGCCCTTTGTGAAGGACTCTTCCATGACGGTCAACCAGATGCTGAAAGCAGCTGACGCTGAGGTGAAAACTTTTATTCGCTTTGGCCTGGGTGGCTGAGAGTAGAAATACGCTGAATTATTGAAAGGTGGGCCCGCGTATGCGGGCCCACCTTTTTTATTCAATCGAATTTGATTAAGTCTCGAGACTTGTCTCTCGCTCATTCTTCCGCGAACCGGAGCTTCAACCCTCCAATTCGTTCGGCCACAAGATTGTAAACGAGACTGCTCACTGCACCAGATATCCATCCCATTACACTCGAGGCAAGGGGCATAATTACAAGCGATCCCACCCCAAACATGTACCGCATCCAGGGCACTGTTTCGAACATCTCAGCAGGCATTGCCAGCGAAATCAAGAAGTATATGACCCCGATAAAGATGCCCATCGCAAAGTGAACGACACCTAAGATGTTTGCGGCCGAGATGACATTGATTTCTTTGATTTCCTTTTCCATTGCTCTATATGAGATTGTTGTAGTCTTTCCGTGAGTCGAAAAACGTGATTCCGGGCTACTGATTTGAATAAGGGCGATCCGGCATTGCCGGATCGCCCTTAAACTTGCTTTTCAGGCCGACTGATGTCAGTCCTTTCCCATCATCATTGCCACGACTCCTCCCGCAACTGCAAATCTCGCGGCTTCGGTCAGGACCATTACCACGGCTGGTGTGGTGGAATTGAACATCGTGGTGGTTGCCAGAAGATCAAATGCAAAGGCGAGGCCAAACATAATTCCAACCATGCCCGCTGCCTTCACTCCGCTCGCAAAATCACGCGCACTGCCGGCGCCCAGAACGGTTGCGAGGATCGCCCCGAGTCCTATTTGCGACACGGCCAGGGCCCACCAGACGGGCGTTTCTTGGCCTCCCGTCATGTTCTCCGCAAAATAACCACCTAACGCCAAGTCGTAGATCAGATAGCCCACAACGAAAAAAACAACGGCCCCGATGAGGGTGTGTTTAAAAAAGTTCGAATCCATTTCAGTATCAAATATGAGTTAAACGGATATGCAAAGACGCCCCCTCTCGCCACCCCAACACTTTATCCCCTTCACAGGAGGCACGGTACGAAGAACTCTTTCCAATTGCGAAAAGTGCTCCGACCCGCATTTGACGTATTCTTAAAAGATGCTGTCGACGAGTTCCAATTGATCGGCAGCGAACTTAATGGTAGCTTTCCTCGATCTTTAAACGTCACTTCCTCACGCCTGAAATTGTGAACGATTCATCCCGAAACGGACGTAGCTATCGACGAATTCTGCTCAAACTGAGCGGTGAATCGCTCCTGGGAGATAAATCCTACGGAATCGATGAAAAGATTCTGGCCGTCTATGCGCAGGAGGTTAAAGAAGTGGTCGCTGCGGGTGTGGAGCTGGCCATAGTGATAGGTGGTGGAAACATCTTCCGGGGTGTAAACAACGCCACCAAGGGCATGACCCGCTCTCATGCGGACTACATGGGCATGCTGGCAACGATGATTAATGCCATGGCGCTTCAGGATGCGCTTGAGCAACATGGAGTCCATACGCGACTGCAGTCAAGCCTCAACATGGATGAAATTGCCGAACCATTCATTCGGCGCAGGGCCATTCGCCACCTCGAAAAACGTCGTGTCGTTATTTTTGGTGCCGGTACGGGCAATCCTTACTTCACAACCGACACCGCTGCCGCACTTCGTGCTCTCGAAATTGATGCGGAGGTAATCCTGAAAGGCACGCGCGTCGACGGCGTATTCTCCGCCGATCCAGAAAAAGATTCGAATGCCGTCAAGTACGATACGATTGGAGGCGACGAAATTATTTCTCGCGATCTCAAGGTTATGGACATGACGGCTTTTACGCTCTGCAAAGAATCCTCCATGCCGATCATCATATTCAACATGGACACGGGCGGAAACCTGAACAGAATCGTAAATGGCGAATCTGTAGGAACACTCGTGCACTGGGGCGAAGCCGAAACTGCCGACGCCTGACCCCGGCATCAACACCATTCTACCGTCATGATACACGAAGATCTGGAACTCATTCTTATGGATGCGTCCGAGCACATGGACAAAAGCATCGAACACCTAAGGCAGGAGCTCATGGCGATTCGTGCCGGCCGTGCGACTCCGAGTATGCTCGAAAATGTGCGCGTGGACTATTACGGAGCGATCACTCCGCTCAGTCAGATGGCCAGCATCAGCGCTCCGCAGCCCGATCTATTGGTGGTTCAGCCATGGGACACGACTACCCTCCCAGAGATCGAAAAGGCTATACTCGCAGCCAATCTCGGCCTGAACCCCTCCAACGATGGGGGCCTCATCCGCCTCCCTGTTCCTCCCCTCTCCGAGGAGCGTCGTCATGATCTGGTGAAAGCCGCCCGAACAAAGGCTGAAGACGCCAAGGTTGCGGTCCGAAACGTCCGTCGTCACTCCAAAGACCAAATCAAAACAACGCAGACGGATGAAAATCTCCAGGAAGACATGCGATACGAGGCAGAGGATCAGCTTCAGAAAATGACCGATGATCACGTTCAGAGGATCGAATCCCTCATGGAGCACAAACAATCGGAAATAATGGAAGTGTGAAGCTGGATCTTCGGACCAAGATTCACCGTGCCTGCACCAAAGAGGAGAAACAAGCGCGCCCAGGACGCATTAGGTGCGAATATTTATTTTCGGAGAGGTGTCCGAGTGGCTGAAGGAGCTCGCCTGGAAAGCGAGTATACGGTTTGAAATCGTATCGAGGGTTCGAATCCCTCTCTCTCCGCATCCAAGAAGCCCCGTTCACGAAAGTGGAAGGGGCTTCTTTGTTTTGGGCCAAAGAAAGCTTGCTTTCGGAGGACGAAAACGAAGAAGAACCAAGTGAGCGAAGCGAACACGGGGCTTTTGTTGTTAAGGAGTGGCGGGGCTAACGGCGAGCGCAGCGAGCCGTAATCCCTTCCTCACCATGTTCATCCGAACGATGGAGGCGCAAATCCTTCGCGGTAGTCCCGTCTCACAATGCTTTCGGTGGCCTCAGCGTGATTCGTGAACGATAGCGACGCTCTGTCCCACAACAGTTCCTGGCCTGGGAATCGACTTGCCTTGACAGCCAGGAGCGCTGCCTCTGTGATGCGGACGCCATCCGAAAACGGCGTTCTCAATTCCGTATTCACGCCGTTGATCGTGTCTATCCAAGCGTGCCTGTGATTCAATTGCGGAAAGTCGGGGAGCCCCGGCATTTCAAGACCTGGCGTCATTTGTCCATCTCTCCAGATCTCAAGTATGCCTTCCGGAGTCAGCGAAAGCACACCTCCTTCACAGACTACTACCGTCATATTAGAATCAGCCCATTCATCTCCAGAAAGGCCTAGCGATGCTCGAGATGGCCCTTGGCCGCGGTCGTTGTAGTAGATCGGGAATTGTCGATTCGCAAAATGGTCTGAATCAACGCTGTACGTAATCGTCGACTGACAGGGATACGTGTGAAACGTATCGGATGGAGCAGGGGCGTGGGTTTTGACTGCAATTGGTGAGGTTAACTCATCGTAGGCGAAGAATATGACATCAAGGAGGTGAACACCCCAATCTCCCAGGCCCCCTGTTCCAAAATCCCACCACGAACGCCACACTCTTGGCAAGAGGTGTTCGCGATACGGCCGAACTTCACATGGGCCCAACCACAGATCGAAGTCAACATTTGGAGGCGGCATGCTGGGAGCGCTCATGATGTGCGCAGCATTGAAATAGAACTCTCCGCCCGGAGACCCCGTCCATACGTAGCCAGCGATCGCTTTTCCAAGCGCTCCCGAGCGCAGAATATCTACCGCAGCCCGCCGCCCCGGATATACCATGCGCTGATTTCCTAGTTGTGTAACCAGGTGCGGTTTCGCGTGCACGGCACGCTCAATGAGTTGAAGCTCCTCCAGCTGGTGAACCAGCGGCTTCTGGCCGTATATATGTTTGTCATTTTCCAGGGCCGTCAGCATTATCGGAGCATGCGAATGGTCGGGCGTTGCGACGATGACTGCGTCGAACTTGTCAACGTGATCAGTGAAGGCAATCCGGTAATCGCGGCAGGTAAATGCTCCGGGATATTCTGCGGATACGGCGGCCAAAGCGTCTGTATCTATGTCACAAAGACCCGCAATCTCGACCGCACTATGCGAAGCAACCTGCGTGAGATCTTTATTCCCGATTCTACCAAATCCGATTGCAAGGACTCGAATTTTACTGTTTACCATTCCCTTGCCGATGCGGGGTAGGCCAGCCAATGTGACGCCCAGGCCCGCCACACTCGATGATCGGAGGAATTCCCGTCTCGTAATCTCTGATGTCATTGTTTGGTCTCCAGATGGAATCGAATCTCGATATTTTACTTCTTAGTTTTCGGAAGTCAAAGCGCCAACAGACTCGCGCGTCTGGCTGAGTCAGTTGGAATCGATTACTTTCTGTGAGGCAGATTGAGTGCTCGCTGCACATCCGCCAACCGCTGGATCTCACTTGAACATGGTCCCAGAGATGAGCCTGAGAGTAGATATGATGCCTGAAGTACTTACAAGGTCTTGGCGAGGGTCCTTCGAAGATCGACGAAAAACGCATTTCTGCGCCTTGGTACAGCTCTGTGCTATGCTGTTTCTATTGCTGTTCCCCTCGACGACTGTTCAAGCCCAAGATTTGACGGATCTGGATCTCGAGGAGATCGTCATTCCGATCCGGGTGCACATTCTGCGTTCTGCAGAAAGCAGCCATCTGAACTGCGAATGCACAAAAGAAGAGATAGTGGAATGGTTCGACCGTGCGAATACCATCTGGAGATCCGCCGCCATCCGCTGGGAGCTGGAGTCCTTAGTGTATGAGGAAGCAAACAACCCAGCGGAGTTCGACCGAATACTAGAGTTGGGACGAGACGCAGATCCCGCTGATCGTAGGTCGGTAGTGCATTCCACGTATCCACTGGATCAGAAGCTGGCTCCCGGATGGAATATCTTCTTTATCAACCGGATGGCTTTCGGCGGTGGGGTCTACAACCCAGAAACCAAGTCAGTCCTGATTGGAAAATTCAGACCCGGTGGGGACATCAATCCTTCGATCCTTGCTCATGAGCTGGGCCACTCACTTGGCCTCCGACACTTGCGAGAACAGTACAATCTGATGGCTGGTCGGCAGGAGGGTATTGAGCCCAAGGACAAAATCCGTCTGAACCCTGAACAGATCACCCGCGCCAGGACGATTGCAGAATCCGGAGATTCTTTTGGCGGGTCACTCTAGGCGAGTCCCATCCTTGTTCAATTCACACGAGGCCGGGACATCCATCAAACGTTCTTGCTCGCGAGAATAACCCAGGTCGATCGGAACGAAGCGAGATTCCCAGCGCATCGTACGTCAACTACGAGCAACGCCACAGATCATGGGCCATTTGAAATTGCTCAGAAAAGCCTCACATGTTGCTCACGCCTCTAATCGGTCGCCTCGTCTATGTTTACCGTCTCACTCACACATGGAGGCAAGAAGATGTCAGAACAACAGGCGGACCGAAGCGGACGGCGGGGGAGTCGTATAAGAAAAGCGGCATGGGCGGATTATGATTCGGATGGCGACCTCGATGTGGTATCCATGGGAGCCGTGCTGGCTCCCGATCTTTTGCGAGGTGTCTCCACGATCTTTCAAAATGATGGCGATGGCCTGGTCAAAATCGATGTAGAGATGGAGGGCGTCTTTGCGGGAGTTTTCCGTTGGGGTGACTACGAGGGGGACGGAGACGTGGATCTATTGGTAATGGGTAGGACGAGCGCGATCGACCCGGAAAAGCAATTCGTCTACATCTATCTGAATGAAAGAAATGTGTTGTCTCTGGCGCAGACCTTTAGAGGAGTTAATTATGGTACCGTTCTATGGCAGGACCAGAATCAGGACGGAAGACTGGACATTTTGATGCTCGGCTATCGAAACGGGGATTTCACGGCTCAAATGATACTTCTCTAGGTATCCTCGAACGTGGACGCCATCCACCCCGCCGGAATGTATCCAGGCTCGAGCTCGTCTATCCTCTACGGACACCTCGAATGCCATTTATAGCTAGCCATTCCGTTCGTAGGTTGCGCGCCGAAAAAAGTATCAAAATTACCTTTACTGTTTTCCTGTATGGTCTTCCACCGATTCGTTTCTCTGGTTGTTTGCTTGGCGTTCGCTCTCGGCTCCAATGCCCAGACTTTCACGAACGAACACTTCCGTCTGCAAGTACCGCCGGCCCCTGACATGCTTATTGCCAACGTTTCCCTGGCGGACTATAACGGTGATGGACGACTGGATATGTATCACGCCGGCCGCCTCTATCGTCAGGAAGAGGACGGCACCTTCGCCAACGTACTCTCACGGGCTAACATTACTGTGGAAGGAAATGCCGTCCAAGGGGCTGTTTTCGGAGATGCCAACCTGGATGGTCGACTGGATCTTCTGATTTATGATTCTTTTCCCGGCAGTCGGTTTTATCTGAATCGGTCGGGAGAGAAATTCGACCTCGCTTCGAGCACCACCAATATTTTATTTCAGAGCGGAATTGGCGGGGCCTTCTGGGGAGATATAAATCACGACGGCTGGCTGGATCTGGTGGTCAAAAGTGATAACGGCAATCATCCAGTGTTTGCGGGCTCTGAGTCAAATAGCTACACGAATATTGCTGCGCTGGTGTTGTCTCAGACCTCTTCTCCTACCTGCGGCTTGGCATCGGCGGATTATGATCGAGATGGGGATCCGGATTTCTTCAGTGCCAATTGTGGGGCGGGTAACAACTTGATGGAGAATCAGTCGAATCGAAACCGGTTTTGGCCTCTGGAACGGCTTCGAGGAGTCGAAAGCAACAGAATTTCTACAACGGCGGTGTGGTTTGACTACGACAACGACGGCTGGGAAGATCTGCTGGTAGTAAATCAGAAAGACGATTTTATCTCTTCGTTGAACCATTTGTATCACAACAACCAAGGGACGGGATTTACCGACGTGGCGGTGCAGGCTGGGATCGCAGGAATCCATCCGCTCAACAATGGTCCAGCCGCAGTCGCTGACTTCGACAACGATGGATGGCAGGATCTATACCTGCCGATAAATAATCGTGGACGGTTCTATCACAACAATGGCGATGGAACGTTCGATGAGCGCTGGAGCTCGACGATATCCCTTCCGGGAGAGCTACCCGATGTAGTAGCTACTGGTGATTTGAACAATGATGGATGGATCGACCTGGTAATCCCGCATCAATTGGGTACCGCTATCATGATGAATGACGGTGGAGACAACAACTGGATCACCTTTGAACTGCGCGACGACCAGCAGAACCGTTTTGGCGTCGGTGCGACGATCCGAGTGACGACCGGGGCTACTGAGCAGATGCGAGTCATATCTGCGGGTACCGGTGCAGGAAGCCAGAGCGATTTCCTGAAGGCTCATTTTGGACTTGGGGAGGCAACTGGCGTCGATCAAGTGATCGTCGAGTGGCCGGACGGCCAGATAGAGTCCTTCATTAAGCTTGATGTCAACAAGAATCACACAATCGTAAAATCGGTTGGCGTGAATGCGCCTCCACAATCGTTCAACCCCATCTCCCCACCCGATGCAGGATTCGTTGAGACCGACCAAGAGTTCCTTCGATTCGAATGGGAGATAAGTGTCGACATCGACCCGGTCACCTATACGCTGAATATGACTGGCCCTGGAGTCAGGCTGTCCTTTCCCAATTTAAGTGACCCGTTTTATGAGCTCGACACTGCGATCTTGCCGGCCAATCACATCTATGAATGGTCGGTCTCTGCCTCAGATGGTCATACCATCCGCGGAGGCAGTAGCGTGCGTCTTTTCAGTTTTGGTCAGCCGGATGTGGCTTCCTCTACACTTCAACAGCCAGTGCTGTATGATTTTGGTATCCCTGACCTGTCCTCAGGCGTAGCGGAATTTCAGGACTACGACCGTGATGGGGACCTCGATCTCCTAATCGGTGGAGATTCTGAGTCCGGCACGGTCCTCCAGATCTATCGTGCGGACGATGCAACGGTAGTCATCGCCAACGATGGCGGTCAGTTCATCTTCAAATCGCTGAATCTGTCAGATATTGCGCTGGACCCCGTTTCACAAGCTGCGGCGGCCTGGGGAGACTTCAATCAGGATGGCAACCCGGACCTGGTGGTCACGGGGTTATCGACCGCGAGTGGTGAGCCGTTAATAACATTTTATCTGAACACTGTCGGTACGTTCATCCCAATCACGGTGGAAGGTGTCCCCGCGGCCTGGGGCGGCAACATTCGTTGGGGTGATGTGGATGGTGACGGAGACCTGGATCTGCTGGTGGCTGGCGCACGTAATGCAGAACCACCGTTCGAGCCCGCCACAGAGATATATCTGAACATGAGCGGCAATGTTTTCGTGGCCAGTAATTCTGGGCTTCCTGGAATTGTTTTCGGGGATGTCACATGGGGTGATATTGACGGTGATGGTGATCTCGACGTCGCGTTAACAGGCGATCTTGGAGGAGGAAACTTCCACTCTGGCATCTACCGAAATGACGGCGGTTCGTTTTCGATGATAAACTCGCCTCTTCCAGAACTGGTGGGTGGAACGGTATCCTTTGGCGATTTCGACAACGATTCCGATCTCGACCTGTTGATAAGCGGTGGTGGCCTCGGTCCAGGTCTCTTGCATGGCTTCACCGGACTGTACGTCAACAACAGCTCGAGTTTTTTCCCCCATCCATTCCCTTTCGACGGCGTCGTAACCGGAAGCGCGATCTGGGGGGATTATGAAAATGACGGCGATCTGGACATTTTCGTCGTCGGTGCGCGAACTCCTCACGGTGACCCCCTCGGTCGCCTTTATAGAAATGTAGGAGGCCAGTTCGCTGCGGAATTGGACGTGAAGGGATTTCTTCACGCCACTGCTGCCTTTGGAGATTACAACCAGGACGGAGACCTGGATTTAATCACCTTTGGAATTGATGCCGACGGCAATCACTCCCTGACGTTCTACATCAACCAGCAGATACCCGAACCCGTCCCGGTCACGCGTTGAGCTTCGTCGTATATTTGGCCCGGCGCCGCGGCGCCCATCGTCTCTCATCTATTACTCAATAAGTGGAATATGATTGCCAGTATGACAGGCTTTGGCCGAGGCGAAGCCGAGCAGAACGGGTATGCTTCCGTCGTCGAGCTTCGGTCTGTAAACAGTAGGTATTGCGAGGTCAGTCCTCGAACACCGAAGTCGCTGAACGAACGTGAATCGGATATCCAGCGCATCATCAAGACAGCTTTTTCCCGCGGTCGCATCAGCGTGTTCGTCCAGCTCACAGACCCCGAACCTGACGCATTGCCAGTGCGCGTAAATCGGAAGGCCGTAGAGAATTACAAAACCCTCCTCGAAGAAATTCGCGAATCTGCGGGAATTGATGAGCCGGTCAAGTTGGAAGCCCTCCTCAAGTTTTCCGATGTACTGGAGTCGATCGAGCCGGAGCAGGATACAGAGGACGACGGGTGGGAAGCGGTTCAATCGGCATTGGAGGCTGCGTGTAATGCGATGCAATCCATGCGGTTACAGGAAGGGATGGCGCTGAAAAACGAACTTCAAGATCGCCTGTCTGGCATTCAGGAAAAACTCCGGGAGGTCGAGCGACTGGCCCCGCTTCGCGTGACATCAGCGAGAGAGCGTCTTCGCGATCGGCTCTCTGAAATTATTGAGGAAGGCCGGCTCGACCGGGACCGGCTCGAATTCGAAATGGCGATGCTCGCCGACAAATTGGATGTTCGGGAGGAGTGCGTTCGACTCGATTCTCATCTGGATCAATTTCAGGAAGCGATCGCGTCAAGCGATCCTGTGGGGAGGAAATTGAATTTTCTCGCTCAGGAAATGAACAGAGAGATCAACACCATTGGGTCCAAGTCCAACGATGCTGAAATGTCGCACCTCGTGGTTGGAATGAAGGAAGAACTGGAGAAAATTCGCGAGCAGGTCGAAAACGTTGAGTAGTGAGGTCGCCCATACCGGTGGGCCGTGTATCATTATTCTTGCGGCTCCAAGTGGGTCAGGAAAATCGTCGCTGGCGCGCAAATTGATCGAGGCCATTCCGTCCATTTCGTTTTCCGTTTCGGCCACGACACGTGTGCCTCGGGAATCCGAGGTCAACGGGGTTCACTATCATTTTATCCGAAGTGACGCATTCGAAAACGCGATCGCTCGAGACGAACTGCTCGAATATGAAGAGGTCTATCCGGGCTGCTACTACGTCAAGCTCAAATAAGACGTGAATCGTTCTTCCCAGGATTCTCCCGTCTTGCTCGAT
>CALBJU010000110.1 GCA_937893205.1 uncultured Bacteroidota bacterium | reverse complement strand
CATGACACATCCCGGAGCGTATCTCTACGCGACGCAAGAGGCCCCTCTAGGGGACCGAATCTCGACACTTCTGAATGATTCTGCGGCGACTCCTGTCGACTTCAGAGTTAACACCATCCTGGTTCCAAACAGCGTGAGCCCCGAGGAAGGGGCGGACGTAGCCGACGTGTATCGGTCGCTGCCGTATCTGGATTACGACACCGTCATCTCCATCGCTCCGAGTCGCGGTGAGCAGTTCAAGCGAATTACAGTGTGCAGTATGGACACCTACAGCTCTTCGCTGGGCAAAGTACGAATAGACGATTTGGTTCGAAACGAGCTCTGTGATGAGGACGACGACATTTTCCTGGATGACCGAGGGCATTTCAGTGGTACGGGAATGGACGTGCAGCTGCCGTTCCTCCAGAGGACACTCAACGACTTCAGCGTCGTACCACTGGTCATGGGCGCAGAGACCGTAGATTTCTGCAAAGAACTCGGGAGTGCCATTGGCGAGATCATGTCTAATCGCAATACGCTTGTTGTGGCCTGCGTAGACGTAGTACAAGCCAGCGAAAAGGGAATGGAATTATTTAGAACCCACCTCACGAATCTCGATATTACCGCTATGATGGTGCTTTTGAATCAAGAATCCGAAATCAAGGTCGTGGGAAAGGGACCGGTGCTCGTTGCGATGATCGCCGCTACCCAGCGTCGCGCTGACGTTGTGAGGATCACCGAGATGCACTCAGCCCTCAATGGACGCCAGGGATTCGCGGGTGCGTTGATAGGACGCTATTGAGATGGCCTCCGGCTCTCAGATAAAAGGTCAACCGCAAGAAGAGGCGATTTCGATCGACACTTTCTCGATCGTCGGTTTTGGTTCGCTGGGAAGAGTTTTGTCCCGTGCGCTCACAGAAATTGGAGTCAGATGTGAGCTGACCGTGTCGAGAACGGCAGAGCGAGCCCGAGATTTTCGAGAGGAATTTTCCGCTGCAGGTTCTGCGTCGCTGAGGGAGGCAGATTTTACAGGTGCGGCGCTGGTCCTGATAACGGTCTCCGACGATGCCTTGCCGGAAGTAGCTCACGATCTTGCTGGGCGTTCATCGTGGACCGATACGATTGTTCTCCATACGTCGGGTGCAAGAAATCATAAGGTACTGGCTCCCCTGGCAGAAAAAGGCGCGCATACGGGCTCCTTTCATCCGCTCCAGACCTACCTCGGGGAAGAGAGCGGCAGTGCATTCAAGAATGTGACAATAGGGATCGAGGGTTCGCCAGGGGCGATTGCTACTGCCCGGCACATTGCAAATGTGCTTCTCGCGCAGCCTGTGGTCATCGAATCGAGCAAGAAGGCCCTGTATCACGCCGCGGCGGTCATGACTGGAAATCATGCAATAGCCATGCTGGCAGCCGCCGAAGAAGTCTGGGAGCAGGCGGTGGGCAGCAAGCAATCATTTTCAGATGCGATGGGACCGCTGGCCGAGCGCAGCGTCTACAATGCGATCAATATGGGGCCGGATACGGCCCTGACGGGTCCCATTGTCCGTGGAGAAGAGGGTACCCTTAAGCTGCATCTTGATGCCGTTTCACGTTTTACCCCGCATCTTCTTTCTCTGTACGGCTCCATTGCCGCAGAAACCGTTCATCTCGCGGTACGATCTGGTAGGTTGTCTGCCGACTCGGCAGTTCGGCTTCTCGATATCATCGAAGCTCATCTGAATCCGAGAGTAGAAGAATGAATGAGCCAGAAAAGGATGTCCTTGAGCGCATTGTAGAGATAGTAGGATCCGTCGCCGCTAACGACGCCACGTTTATTTCTGTCGCGACCGTGCTGGGCGGCGTGCTCAGGCGTGTCTTGTCTGCAGAGAAAACGGTAGAAATGGCGGCGATCTCGTTGGGGCAACGTGATCAGCTGCGACACATGAGGAATCAGACTTCAGAAATGATCGAAACTCTAGGACAGGTTCTTCCCGAGCGTATCTCGCTCGAAAAAGTAGACGCGGAAGAGGAGTCATCCTGGTGGTTTGCGCTTTCAGAAGCAACCCACGTACTCGACGAAAGCATCGCACAACTTTCGGTACTCGTATCGAAGCAGACCAAGGGATCGGCGGTGCGTGACCTGACGGCCCAGATCATCCGGCTCATGAGGGAGCACTACAACGTGTACCTGGGTGAAGCCGCGAACTGGATCGATGGATAGGCTGCGTGAATTGATGGTCATTTCTGTCCGGCCTCAGGAACTGCATTCTATGACAACCATACTGCCCATTCTGAACTAACGCCAGAGCTATTCTGCATTTATGAAAAATCTCTTATACATCATTCTAACCGCCACCCTCCTTGGCCCGATCGGCCTGGGTTGCGCACCCGTTAAATCCATGGATACCTATTACGCGATTGAAACATCAATGGGACGCCTCGTCATCGGTCTGTACGACGAAACCCCGCTGCATCGAGACAATTTCAAAAAATTGGCCGATGAGCAGTTCTACGATGGCACGACGTTTCACCGCGTGATCGCCGGATTCATGATTCAGGGTGGAGATCCGAATTCCAAGGACGACGATCCACACAATGACGGAATGGGTGGTCCTGGCTATACCATCGAAGCGGAAATCACGCCGGCATTGATCAACCGCAGGGGAGCGCTTGTGGCAGCGAGGCTAGGCGACGGCGCGAATCCGGAACGACGCTCTTCTGGATCTCAGTTCTACATTGTTCAGGGCCGCCCCTTGACGGATGATATACTGGATCAAACCGAAAAACAGATCACCCAGAATACCGGAAGCGATTTCGCTTATACCGAAGCTCAGAGAGAAACCTACAAAACGGCCGGTGGTGCTCCTTGGCTGGATATGCAGTACAGCGTTTTCGGAGAGCTGGTCGAAGGATTCGATGTATTGGATGTCATTTCTGCTGTCCCTACCCCGGGAACGACCGGACAGGGCGACCGCTCCCTGGCAGACATGCCCCTGGAAAAGATCGAGATGACTGTCACGTATCTTCCCGATTACACCCCCTCCAACTAGAAGGCGCCATCGCGTTTTCTTAATGTGTTAACAGGCCCCAGGATGTCCAGAGAGTTTACCGAACAGGAATCAGTCCGCCGCGAAGCACGCGCCCGTCTCGAAGAAGCGGGCGTAAATCCGTACGGCTACTCCTGGGAGGTCAGCCATCATGCGAAGGATATTTTGGAAGCCTTTGATGACGCCAAACATCAAGGTGTAGACGGATCTGCTCCTCTGGAGGAATTCAAAGTGTCGATTGCCGGGCGAATGATGTCCCGCAGAATCATGGGAAAGGCGTCTTTTTCCCATCTCCAGGACGAGTCTGGTCGGATTCAGATCTACGTCACCCGAGACGACCTACCTGAAGGATTCTATAATTCGGTGTTCAAGAAAATGCTCGACATCGGCGATGTGATCGGCGTTGAGGGCTATGCATTTCGAACACGAACCGGAGAGATTTCGGTCCACGTGCAAAAACTGGAGGTTCTGTCCAAGTCGTTGAGGCCGTTTCCCATCGTCAAAGAGCAGGATGGGCAGGTCTTCAATGAGGTGACGGACAAGGAATTTCGATACCGGCAGCGGTACGTAGATCTGGTCGTGAATCCTGAGGTTCGAGAAGTCTTCCGTCAGCGCGCCCGCATGATTACCACTATGCGGCGATTTATGGATGATCGCGGATACGTCGAGGTGGAAACACCCGTGCTGCAGCCACTATACGGCGGAGCCGCTGCCCGACCTTTCACGACGCACCACAACGCTCTGGACATGAAGCTTTATCTGCGCATTGCGGATGAGTTATATCTCAAGCGGCTCATTGTGGGTGGATTCGACGGCGTTTACGAGATCTCAAAAGACTTTCGTAATGAAGGTCTCAGCCGATTTCACAACCCGGAGTTCACCATGATGGAACTCTACGTTGCCTACAAAGACTACGATTGGATGATGGGCTTCGTGGAGGAAATTGTCGAAGCGGTTGCAATCGAATTGCACGGATCGACGGAACTTCAGGTCGGCGAAAACACCATATCTTTCAAGCGTCCGTGGAAACGAATCCCCCTTCTGGAGGCGATCGAAGAAAAGACTGGCCACGATCTGTCCGGAAAATCGAGGGATGAGATGGCTGCCATCGCTGCCAAGCTGAATATCGAGGTGGACGACTCGATGGGTAGTGGAAAAATCATCGATGAGCTGTTCGGTGAATTCGTAGAGGCGTCTTTGATCCAGCCCACGTTCATCACGGACTATCCTGTCGAATTGAGCCCACTCGCAAAGCGACATCGGTCAAAGGAGGGTCTTGTTGAACGATTCGAGGCAATCTGTAACGGAAAAGAGCTTTGTAACGCGTTTTCTGAGCTGAACGACCCGGATGATCAGAGGGCGCGTTTTGAGGAGCAGGTCGTTCTTGGCCTGGGAGGAGACGAAGAAGCCATGCAGCTCGATGAGGATTATTTGAGGGCACTGGAGTATGGAATGCCTCCAACGGCTGGCCTGGGCATCGGAATTGATCGCCTCGCCATGCTGATGACGAATTCAGCTTCCATTCGGGACGTGATCCTGTTCCCACTCCTCCGTCCGGAAACGGGAGTGGATGACTCCGTGGAAGAATCGGATGACTGATCTCGCCAGACCGGCGAGTTATCTCGAGCTGATCAGGGGTAATACCCCATTTCGCTGCCTGTGGTATGGCAATGTCATTTCCCTGTTTGGTGACTGGTTCAACACCATTGCCCTGTACAGCCTGATTCTGAACCTGTCTGGATCAGAGTTCGCGTTGGGCGCGGTCTTTATCACAAAAATGCTGCCGTGGGCGTTCGTTTCTCCCATCGCGGGCGTAATCGTTGATCGATTTGACCGTCGCAAGGTGATGATCGTTTCCGACATTCTCCGGGCTGTCGTGGTACTGGGATTTTTGTTCATAGATGATCCTTCAGAGGTGTACCTGATCTATGTGCTTACGGCAGCCCAGGTTATCGTTGGATCGGTATTTCACCCCGCTCAAAGTGCGTCGATTCCAAACATAGTCAAGAAAGAAAATCTGGTTACAGCCAATACTATTATGGCTGCGACCTGGTCGGTTCTTCTGGCCCTTGGAGCGGCGGCGGGAGGCTTTGCAGCCGAGTGGCTTGGGCTGAAAGCAGTGTTCCTGCTCGACAGTGCCAGCTATCTCTTCTCCGCATTTTTTATCTATCGCGCGGTAATACCGCAGACGACGAGTCCCCGGAAGCGAGGTTCAGTAATTCGAACCGCGGCTCGTGAGTTCATGGATGGACTCCGTCACCTGAAGCGGAATCCTGCCATCGCCCGAATGGCGACGACCAAGTCGGTGTGGGCGATCGGTGGTGGCGGTCTGGTTTTCCTGATAGCACTCATGGGCGAGGCCATCTATCCAGAGAGCATAGCCGTATCGATTGGAGTGTTGTTTGCGGTACGAGGATTGGGAACGGGAATCGGGCCGATCCTCATACGAGCATGGGTCAAGAATGAGCGCCGCTGGCCTCTCGTTCTCGGAGTCTGTATGTCCTTGACGGGGGCCGGATATCTGGTTGCCGGTTCTATCGGCTTCACGTTCGCAATTGCCATTCCCATTCTGTTTGCACACGCCGCCGGGGGGATAAACTGGGTTTTTTCCACCGTAATGCTTCAACAACGCGTCGTAGACCAGTTTAGAGGCCGAATATTTGCGACAGAGTGGCTTCTCGTGATGGGAATGGAGTCTCTATCTATTCTCGCTGCGAGTCTCGTTCTTGAAATGGGACTTTTATCTCTCTCAGAAACCGTCAGTCTGTTCGGAATTATTTCCATCGTTTCCGGCCTGGTTTGGCTGTTTTTCGTCGTTCCAGCCGAAAAAAAATATTTTCTTTCCAGAAACATCCCCAAATCCTGAAAAATGGCACTGAATTGGTGTGAGAGTGGGACATATCTCCCCCGAGCATCCAATTATGTCCCTGGACTCCTTTTTACACTTCATTTCCTCCCCGGAAACGCAGACAAACGCAGACTCCGATCTGGCGTTTGCCGAGGTTTCCCCCGAAGGAAAGATATCCAGTATCAATCCGTTTGGCCGCCTGGCCTGGGGTTGGCGAGTCGGCACGAAACTGAACGCCGATATTCTGATGGCTCTGGAGGGCGTGGAGGGAGACGATCCGATCGAACTGCCGCTCATGATGGGTGGATTGCACCTGCGCGGATTGCTGCGCAGAGACGACGAAGGCTGGTTCATTATCGGATACGAGTCCGGAGCAAAGGTTTCGAGCCGCGAACAGCACACCTTTCGGACCTTTATGGATCAGATTCCACAGCCAGCCCTCTGTTTTAACACTTCGGGTCTGGCCCGGTACGTCAATGAGTCGGCGGCCCGAGAGCTGGATGACGAAGTTGAAAATCTGATTGGGCAGCCGGTACTGGCGCAGCTCATCAATGCAGAAGACCGATGGAAATTGGCAGATCTTATTGAGCTTGCTGCCAAGGATGGTTCATCGCATGCATCTGTACGGTTTGGCCGGTCATCCCAGATTGGAATCCTCCACGTCGTACACTCCGTGGAAGGTGAGTTTCAGGCGGTAATTCTGCCTGTAACAGAGAAAGACAATTTTGTCGATGGCTCTTACATACAGGAATCCTTTTATCAATCGTTTCTGGAGCAGGGGCCTATCGGAGTCCTGTATCTGGATGCTGCCGGGAGCGTGACATTCGAAAATCATTACTTCCGTACGCTCGTCGGAGCTGGTCCCCATGCTTCCTGGTTGGGGATGGAATTGAAAGATATCGTGGCGCTTCCATCCGCAGCTGCCGAGGAATTGACGGCAGTCTGCACGACGGGAAATGCAAGCACCCTGATGACCGATCTGATCGATCCGGT
>CALBJU010000109.1 GCA_937893205.1 uncultured Bacteroidota bacterium | reverse complement strand
TTGAAAATTGGACCCGCCACCGGAAGCGAAAATCGCTATTCGCATGAACAGAGAGAAGACAGAGTGAGACGGTTGAAGTGGACGGAAAGCAACCTACGAAACAGAGCTGTGCATAATCGAAAAGACAGGATGAATACGGCCACTAACTGGTTACGACGGGGGCTTCCATGAGAGTCAACGAAGCCGAACCGCCAGACGCATCAAGCTGGCACTGAACGCCCACAGGTATGGAAATCTTATCGGAGTAATGACCGTATCTGAGGCCAGTGGCCACCGGGATTCCAAGGTCCCCAAAATAGTCATCGAAGACTTCCTCCAGCGTGAGAGACGGTTTTCCAGTCTCCACTTCGCCTTCAGTAAATCCCCCCAAAACCACTCCCGCCAGTGAGTCCAGAATGCCTGCAAGCTGCATCTGCGCTAGCAGCCCATCGACGCGGTAGGGCGCCTCGCCAACTTCTTCGAGAAAAAGCACGCAGCCAGCCAAGTCGGGAAGGAATTCAGTGCCGATCAGCCGTGTGATCAGCGAAAGGTTTCCGCCAAGAAGTCTGCCACAAGCGCTTCCCTCGACAAGGGCGCTCATCTTTGGATGACTCGGATCCAGATCGCCGGGCTCGAAAGAAGGCGAGACCAGGTCGAGAAAATGATCGCACGAGGGGCATGACGATTCCGACCATTCAACCGCGACCATGGGCCCGGATATTCCGATCCAACCGGCATGTCTGAACAATGCCAGCTGAAGCGCCGTGGTATCAGAGTATCCCACCAGTAGTTTCGGGTGCGTGCGGGCTGCCTCGTAGTCGATTTGGCTTAGAATACGGAGAGACCCGTAGCCTCCTCGTACGCAGAAAAGTGCGTCGACGGAATCGTCTTGAAGAAATGCATTAAGCTCGCCAAGCCGATCTTCGTCCGTTCCCGCCAGGTAGCCGGTAGCATCGAAAGACGGCCGTTTAGTAACGACCTTGATTCCCCGGGCGGCCAGATTCTCCACCCCTTGGCGAAGAGAATCCCCGGTCCGTGGAGCGGACGCCGGGGCGATCAGTCCAACGGAGCAAGGTGGTTGCAGAGCTGGAGCCTTCCTGATCATGTTTTTTTGCAAGCTGAACTTCGACGGAAAAGCCATTTCCTTCAAGAGTGGTTGAAATCCAATATACTGTTCCGCTCCAATCGACCGTCGACTCATGCCTGCACTAAATCCAATCGCGAGCCTTTCGCCGGAATACTTTCCGGGACTTGAGACACTGTGGCGAATTGGGCGGGCCCAGCAGTGTTTTCTCCTGGGAGAAAATAAGTACAGTAGACAGTCCTTTCAGAATCGGACGAAAATTCGGAATGCTGATGGTTGGCAGTGGCTGACCGTGCCTCTGGAGTCCGGGGAATTTGGTCGAAATATCAACGAAATGATCCCTAGCCACCCGAGAGAGTGGAAAACCCGACACATGAAAGGATTGCAGTACAATTACTCAACTTCGCCGTACTACGAGTATTTCATCGAGGAAATCAGTGATATCATACTAACAGAGCATCGGACGCTCGCGGATCTCACGTGTGCCACCACCATTTGGTGCGTTCGGGCAATCGGATTGGATACCGAAATGAACGACGGAGACTTGGCAGATCCTTCAGTGAGCCTAGACATGGATGCTGCTGCTGAGTATGAGCACCCCTCATACAGACAGAATTTTCCAGATTTTATACCGGGAATGAGCGTCTTGGATGTATTATTCAACCACGGTCCAGAAGCAAAACGGATTATTTTACAGCGCTGATTAGAGCCAGGGGTATGTCATGAAAAGATATCTGCTTATTGTCGTTGCCATGCTCATTGCCGGATGCTCTTCGGCTCCGGAGTCTACATGGTACAAGGGAAACTTACATACGCATTCATTCTGGAGTGACGGTGATGACTTCCCCGAGACCATTGCTGCTTGGTATGTGAGCGAGGAATATGACTTCCTGGCAATATCCGATCACAATGTTATTGCAGATGCAGAAAGGTGGCTCGGTATTGCGAAGACCCATCCACGGTATCAATCTTATCTCCACTATTCAGGCGCGAGCCCCGAAGGGTGGGTAGAGTCCAGAGAGACTATCGATTCAGTTTTTGTCCGGCTGAAGAAGTACGAGGAATATGCTAGTCTATTTGAGGAGGCGGGAATTTTCCTGATGATCCGCGCGGAAGAAGTCACCACGGGGTTCGAAAGCAAGCCCGTTCACATCAATGCGACCAATGTCGCGGAGTACCTGGAGCCCCTGCGTGGTACAAGTGTGGTTGACGTGATGCAGAAGAACGTCGATGCGATTCTGGCCCAAGGTGAGCGACTCAATCGCCCCGTGATGCCGCATATCAATCATCCCAACTTTGTCTGGGGAGTACGAGCGGACGAACTTGCGCAGATAGACGGGGAACGCTTTTTCGAAGTCTATAACGGACATCCATCCGTCAATAATGAGGGTGATTCGCTCCGAATGAGCATGGAGAAGATGTGGGACGTCGTTAACACCATCAGACTGCGCAGTGACAAGCCGCTGATGTTCGGTATCGGAACGGATGACGCACACCACTTTCAGGAGCAGGCAATAGGAAAGGCAAATGCTGGTCGAGGTTGGGTCATGGTCCAGGCAGATACGTTGAGCGCGGAGTCTATTATCCCAGCCATGGAGGAAGGAAGATTTTACGCTTCCTCTGGAGTCGTGTTGTCAGAAATGCGTTTCGACGGAAATGAGCTGGCAATCGCAGTTCAGGCGCAAGAAGGCGTCAGTT
>CALBJU010000108.1 GCA_937893205.1 uncultured Bacteroidota bacterium | reverse complement strand
TCACGACCTAGCCAGGTGTGTTTAGGTTTTTTTATAAGATTCGCCTCACGTTCAGGATGACTCCATGAAAAATTTCCTTGCGATCGTTCTTTTTTGCTCAGTCATTGGCACACCCGCTCTGGCACAGTCAGGGCTGAATATTTATGTGGGCGGCGGAGGTGCATTGCCACTGGATCCCACGGAATTCACCGACTTCTGGGGGTTGGGTTACAACGCCGGTGCGGCCATAGGGTATTCGTTCGGATCTGGTCTGGAGCTGATTGGCGGGGTCGACTACAGTAACTTTTTACTGGATGTTGACGATCTTTTAGATGACCTGGGTGCGTTGGGCATGGACATCGACATCAGTGGGGGAGATATTTCCATGCTCTCATTGAGTGCTGGACTGAAATTCAACATTGGAACGGGCGGATCCTTCAGCCCTTACCTGATCGGAATGGGGGGCATGTATACTCGATCCATCAGCGACGTCACAGTGAGCACTGATGGATCCAGTGAGAAGTGCGGAATTCGTCGAGGAAGAAACGGCTTTTGGAGCTGCTGTTGGCGGAGGGTTTGAAATGGGGTTCAGTTCGAAAGCGAGCCTGTTTGTAGAGGGGACATACCGCATTGCATTCACCGAAGATGAGAGCACGAAATACTTGCCCATCAGGATCGGTCTGGTATTCGGAATGTGAACTGATACAGGCTCCAGTCATTAATGCACCAACAACGAGGAAACTCGTAGATGCTTAAATCGAGCCAAACATCCATTTTCGTAGCCCTTTTTGGCCTGCTGCTCACCATGCCTCTCGCCCATGCTCAAGATCGACGAGCCTCAACACTTGCGGGAAAGTCGACGGTCTACGCCCCGAACGGTGCCATCGCTACGAGCCATCCTCTAGCCAGCACGGCCGGGCTTGCGGTATTGCAGGAAGGTGGCAACGCGATCGACGCGGCTGTCACGGCCGCTGTCGTTCTCAATCTGGTCGAGCCACACGCGTCGGGAATCGGCGGAGACATGTTTGCCATCCTGTGGTCTGCCGAAGAACAGAAGCTCATAGGGCTAAATGCGAGTGGGCGGGCGGGGAGTCTCATGACGCGAGAGGAACTGCTGCGTCGCGGATACGACAGCGTCCCTCTTCGGGGAGCCGAACCCATAACGGTACCGGGAGCGCTCTCCGGATGGGTGGCGCTGCTTGAACGACACGGAACGATAAGCCTCGCTAGAGCCTTTGCACCTGCAATTCAGCTCGCAAAGAACGGTTTTCCCGTCTCCCCTATTATCGCGAAGCAATGGGCGGCTGAGGTCGAGATACTCAAACAGGATGTCGGAGCGAGTGCAACGTTTTTAATCGACGGTGAACGTGCCCCTCGAGAGGGTGAGTGGTATCGGAACCCTGACTTTGCCCGTTCTCTGCAGATGATAGTCGATCAAGGTCCCGAAGTTTTTTATGGAGGAGAATTGGGCGCACAGATTGTTAATCGGGTGAAGGCGCTAGGAGGCTTTCTGACCCTGGATGATCTAAAAAATCATCGGGCGGAATGGGTAGAGCCCGTCTCTGTCCCATTCAGGGAATATCGGCTGTGGGAGCTGCCTCCCAATGGCCAGGGAATCGCGGCACTCGAGATGCTGCGCATCCTTGAGCCCTACGATTTCGAAGGCATGGGCCATAACTCGGCGCAATACCTGCATCACCTGATCGAAGCAAAGAAGATCGCTTTCGCCGACCTCGCGCAGTACGTAGGAGACCCGGACTATATGACGGTCTCAACCGCGGATATGCTAGCCGACATCTTCATCGAGTCGCGGCGCGAGAAGCTCAATCCAAACCTCGCCGCCTCGCACCAGGAACCCGGTGAAATAGTGACTGGAGGCGACACCATTTATTTGTCGGCGGCCGATCAATTCGGCAATATGATTTCATTTATCAACAGCATCTACCAGGAATTCGGATCGGGAGTGGTCGTACCTGGAACTGGTTTTGTTCTTCAGGACCGCGGTGCTGGATTTACGCTGGAAGAGGGCCTGGCCAACACACTAGCGCCCGGCAAAAGGCCCTTTCACACGATAATCCCCCCTTTCGTTACGCGTGCAAGCTCGGACGGCTCTCAAGAGCCATGGCTCAGCTATGGTATCATGGGCGGGTCAATGCAGCCACAGGCGCACGTGCAAGTGCTACTGAACATCGTCGTTTTCGGAATGGATCTTCAAGAGGCTCTCGACGCCCCTAGATTCAGGCACCAGTCCGGAGCCCGGGTAGCCCTTGAGGCTCCCATTTCAACAGAAGTGCGCGCTGCGCTCACTTCGATGGGCCACACAATTGTTGACGAAAGCAGGGTCTCGTTTGGAGGTGCGCAGGCCGTGATGCGCCTCGAACGTGGATGGGCAGCCGCTTCGGATCCCAGAAAAGACGGGATGGCGGTGGCACACTGACACTTCACTCTCGTCAATTAGTTACAGTTCGTTATGAGTCATTCCAAAAGGGGTATAGTCTTTGATTACAGGGCACTGCGCCTGATAATGGGACTCATCGCGTTTTCTCTCCCCATTGTCGTTACCGTGCTAGCGACCGGACCACTTTCGTCGATAAGTGCCCCATACTATACCGATGGCCGCGATGCATTCGTGGGAATGTTGTTCATCGTGGGCGCCCTCTTGTGGGCATACACGCCCTCTTGTGGGCATACAATGGACATACTTCGAGAGAAGAATGGGCGAGTAAGATCGCATCGGTGGCAGCAATTTCCGTTGCCATTTTTCCGACGTCCTGCGCTACGTGCGGCCCTGACACAACCTCAATAATCCACTACGTTGCCGCGTCAGCGCTATTCTCACTACGCGCTTATTTCTGCCTTGGGCCCTTCAGAAAAAACACGAAGGACCACAGTGGCAAGAAGGGACGACGGGGCAGGATCTACCTGATCTGCGGAATGGTAATAATCGGAGCGATGCTAGGCCTGTTGGCTTCTGCATTCCTGCCTTCCGACGCGATGCCAGACGCATGGAGAGTCACATATTATGCCGAGGCGATCGCGCTGTGGGCATTCGGCGTCGCCTGGATGGTAGCAGGTAAATACTTCAGCCTAGTGGTAGATGAGGATGAAGCACTTCAGCTCTTTGAGAAGACGTAACAGGAATTGAAAAACGCCGTTACTGCCCACCGGTCCTGAAGGGTGAAGCAGGTAATCCTTCGCCGTTGTACAGGTTGGCGCGGTCGGGATTGTTGGCCCACGCATATCGCACTGAAACGGGATTGGAGACCTCTGAGCTGGTAACGGTCAGTGAGGTGCCATCAATTGTCGCGGTCGCCCAGTGGTAGGTCCCATCCGATCCTGCGATAGCGAAACCACCAGGCGATCCACCACGCGCCATCAGCCCGGATTCAGCGTGCGAGAACTCGATGACGATATTTTCACCGTCCACGCGGTGTGACGCGTACATCGGGCCCGAGTACTCGATCTTTTCGCCATATGCAATATGTCTGGCAGCCAATGAGAGACGGAGTCCCACGTCCTGTTTATTGCGTGGATGAATGTCATTGGCCTCCCCGATATCAATGATAACTGCCTGACCCACGTTCGGAAGGGCGAGCGCCGCTGCCTGCGATTCACGAAGCACGGCCCAATTGCTTTCTGTCGGCGTGTCGGATGGCTGCATGAAGTTGGCCAGTTGAACGAACAGGAAAGGAGCATCTTCGACCTCCCAGAGATCCCGCCAGCTCGTTATCATCTTCTGAAAAAGCTCCGCGTATTCTACCGCATCCTGCTCACCAGCATTTGATTCGCCCTGATACCACAAGAATCCCATCACGGGGTAGGACAGCATGGGATGAATCATCTTGTTATAGAGCTGGGTGGGCTCGTGCTGCCGAGCTCGAATTTGTGGGAGAACCAGGGCTCCAATTTTGAATTCCCAGGACCCTGCGAGTGACCGTCGGCCCTGGGCCGTTTCCAACCACATTTCGTTTTCTTCGCCGCGGATCCCGCCAATTCCCCCGGTATCCTCCACCCGAACGGTTATCACGTTGTGGCCAGGATGCAGCGTGCCCACGGGCACGAGGTATTCCCTCGGCAATCGCGATCTACTGGTCGTAGCCCCCACCTGAACTCCGTTCACCCACGAAATGTCTGAATCATCGATTCGCCCGAGCCCGATCATCACGTCCGAGTCACCAATTTCTTCGGCCGTCAGCTCGATGTTCAATCGATACCACGCGATTCCGTCGATTTCATCGTATCCCTGCTCCTCCCATCTTCCAGGTGCGGTGATCTCTGCCCACTCCGATGTATCCAGCTCTGGATCGGCCCACGTCGCGTCCCCATCCACTAACCCACCATCCACGGTTGGGAGTGCTCCATGCTTTTCGTTCAGCCGATCTTGCAGAGCCTCTGTTCTTTCTCGATCCTCAGCTTTCAACGCCCGCAGCGCTTCTTCGCCGAACACCTCCTGACTCATCCAGGGCTCTACACGGCTTCCGCCCCACGAGGAGTGGACCAAACCGATGGGCACGTCCACGTGTTTTTGGAGTTCGCGTGCGAAATAGTATGCCACGGCTGAGAAACTGCCGACGTGCTCCGGATCGGCAATTTGCCAATCTCCTCCGGCCAGCTCGTCCTCCGGATACTCGGACCAAGACAGCGGCACCCGGAAGTGGCGAATCAGCGGATGATCTGCGCTGGCGATTTCCTCTTCAGCGTTATTCGAGTTGGATACCAACCACGCCATGTTCGATTGTCCGGAGGCAACCCACACATCGCCAAACCAGATATCAGACACTTCGATTACGTCTGTGCCATCGGTAATCTCCATCGAATGAGGTCCTCCCACCGGCTGCGCCATCAGCTCCACGCGCCATTTTCCATCACGGGCGCTCCTTCCCTGATGAGAATCTTCCCCCATCGTGACCGTGACTTCAGTCCCGGGAGGTGCGTAGCCCCAGACCGGCAACAGTGCACCACGCTGGGCAATCATTCCAGTCGAAATCAGCTTGGAAACGCGAAATGTAGTATCGATATCATCGCTGGAGGAAATTCCCCCGCTCTGGCAGCCGACGAGTAGCAGACAGCTAAGAATCCAAACTCTGATATCTTTCATGATCTTCCTTTTTGTTGAGCGCAGCCCGGTTGGGGCGCTGCGGTGCCATTGTGACTAACGCTGAAGGCACAGCAACATCCTGAATCAGCCGTCAAATTGCAAAGCTATCGCCGCCGAATTGTGCACCATCCGGAGCGGTGAAATCAAGCCACACGTAGAGAAACTTGTAGATGCAGA
>CALBJU010000107.1 GCA_937893205.1 uncultured Bacteroidota bacterium | reverse complement strand
TTTTGCCAGTCAAAATTGACACTGTAGCCGATGTCCTGAATCTGGATCCAGTCCAGCGCGCGGACGGAGTTCAATCTCGGCCTGAGCGAGGCCCGGAAAACTTGGCTGTGCCGATCTGTTCTGGGAGTAAATTTTCCCGTCAAAAATTCTCCAAGGACAGTTGTGGCAGGCCGAACGTCCAAGAGCCCAATCTGAAATGCGTTGAGCTGCTGGGTGTCAGAAAGCAATCCCGCATCGATTGCTTCTGCCAGGGTTTGCCCAAATAACGTGGTATCCGGGGTGACGACACTGAACAAGGTGTCTACACCTGCGCGGTTGAAACTTTGATCGGTCGACGTATCGAAGCTCAGATTCAAAAATCCAAACGGGTTGTGTTGATACTGGAAATCACGTCCGTGAGTGAAGGCGTGTTTCTCCCGGACCGGAAATCGAATGTCCAGCGGTATTCGGGTGGTGTCAGCCGGATTCACAATGGGCCGCTCGCGCGTTTGCGAGAAGGTCCGGTTGAATGTGCCCGAGGTAGATATTGTGGCGGGAATGTAGTTGAACGCCAGACCGTTGATCTTATTCAGAATGGGAATGGGATCCAGGAAAAACAGCGGGCGAAATGTTTTTACCTTCCGGGATGAAAAACGGTAACTGAGTGAGGATGCCCACCTCCAGGAATCATTTCTTTCCTGGGAGGGGCTTCGTCCGTCAATCGTGGCCTGGGAATAGGTGAGCGCGATCCCGTCGATCGTGTTGCGTAGGATTTTGTTTCTTGATCCCGATTTTCCGATCCGGGTGGAAAGCGACCTGGAAAGAGTGTAAGTCTGTGCAGCCTCGGTAGCCTCGGTCTTGGCTGTAGATTTTTCTTCGTTGGAGAGGTCTTCTCTGTCTTCAATCTGAGAAAGGATTTCCTCCAGTCGAATATCTCCACGTGTTGGCGAGAATCGGGGTGTAGTTGTGTTGGATTGAATCTGCACGTTGATAGGCAGATTCCAGCCATAGCGCTCTGGAATCAATTTATGTGCATTCAGCTCCGTCGTGATCGTCCAGTTGTTGATGTTGAGCTGTTCGCGTTCGCCAAGGCTTGAAGAGAGCGACCCGAAACCATCAGTCTGTCTCTGAAAGCTGGCTTTGATTCTTCCGATATCGGCAAGTTTGATATCAATATTGGAAAGAGCCGCCCATCCATTTTCTGAGTCATAGCCCGATACCCGCAGTTCGTTTACCCAGATAGTGATGTCTTCCAGGACGTACTCGTTTCCCGTCAGAGTTGAGTCGGCGGGATTACGTATTCCGATTACGATACTGTTCACCTTTCCCAGGGACGGCGTGCCTCTGATTCCCAATCGCGTACCGGGTGGTGCAAACAGTTCGGCATCCGGAGAATCAGGCGTAGTCAATTCACCTCCCGTTACGCTGTAAAAGATGCTATCGGTCGGGAAAGCAATACGGTCTCGTGCCACCTTCAGCTGATTGAAGGCACCCAATTCTATGTTCATTGATCCGAGGTCCCGGAAGATGCCCTCAAAATCGACGGATGTCTGCCATAATTCGTCAGAGGAACCGGCCGTTTCGAAACTGGGGCTCAACGGCTGCTCATATTCATAGAAGTCATTCGTCTCATTCGATCCGAGTCTGACAAACAGCGTTGCCTTGGATCGTGCTTCCTCAAGGGGCAGCGAGGCGATGTTGGTTCCGTCGGCAAGTATTCCGTGAGCATGTACAAACATGCGAAGATTGGAGTATTTGAGCAGATCGAGACCGGTGTTTTGCGTCTTGAAAATGGCTCTCTGTTTGCCAGCTGGCAGATTTTCAATCCGGATGACGAGTGATTGCTCCCGGGCATTTTGAACCCGACCACTAGCGAGACGGGACTGGCTTACCACGGCTCCGATTGGCGGCTGATAGGTTTCGGCGTTTTCCTCGTTATTGATGCTCGATATCGTCAGCCGAGTGTCTGTGCCGGTCGTATCGAATGGCGTTTCGTGTTCCAGCGTGATTTGCGTTGACTTTTGCCACTGTGACCCTACGAGTTCCAATGACGCGAAACGTGCGGTGAAAGGATCCTCATGCCCCGTCGTCCAGACACGCATGAATTCAATGAGAGAGAAATCCTGGATGTCACCGACGCGCCGGGTGTACTGTTGGACCGGTATGCGGATCTGATACCATCCCGTTCCATTACCGTCGATATCGGTTACTTCGCCGACCACATAGTCATCTACTAGCTGCGGCGCGGCAAGAGAGTCAAGGACCTGCTTGCTCAGAGAAATTTCGTACTGGTAGTAGCTGTTGTCCGTGTCCACTGTGGAATTAAGATTCCGGTCCTCTGAATCCGGGAAACGCGAGTTTCCGCGTTTGATCGAGGTATTGGTGGCCAGCTTGGTCTGGGTTTCGAACGCGTTCAGCTCGTGGCCGGAGAAATAGTGGCTGAAATGTTGCTGAAAAGTCGCGACGTTCGGGAAAAAGTTCGGATTCTCGTAATACTGGGTATTTCCAAAATAATGATAGTCATCACCGGAGGGGTCAGCCAGCGCTTTTGCCACTTCTGCGCGGTACAGGGGATCAGTGGAATTTTGATTGAGAGCGGCCAGAAAACTGGAGAAGTGAACCTCTTCCGTCGCGAAGGGTGGGTAGTCACTCGTGCCGCTGGCCAGGCCGTCGAGACCTAGATCTTCGGTCCGGCGTGATGAGTCGTCGATATCAACCACGCTGTTTTGCGCTCCAGTCGGGGTCCGTCCCCACGTCAGAATTCCGCCCTCGGTAATCGTGGAGGTTGACAATCCATCCTCATTGTTCAGCTTCTCGTCAGGAAGGATGTCTTCGGAAATTGACCCGAGATCTATGTAAAGGTGCGCATCCCTACCCGCGTCGGTGGCAGCGTTCTCCGGAAATGGACGAAAAACGAACTCGACGAAGTCGATATTCTTCAAGCTGAAATCCGTGAAGCCTTCCGGCAGGCGTAACGTCATTCCACCCCAGGCCGATTTCGGTTGGTCCATGAATCCCCTGAGGTCCCTCGTGTAGTTGTAGGGACCACGCTCCTTGGGATTGAAGTAGAAGTCGAAGGTCTCGAGCGAGGGATCAATTTCGGCGCGCGTATCCCGGTTCGGAAAAACCTCGTCGATCCGGA
>CALBJU010000106.1 GCA_937893205.1 uncultured Bacteroidota bacterium | reverse complement strand
CGTGATGGGCGCGTTGTAAAGGGTATTCAATTTCGAAATCTAAGGGATACAGGAGATCCTGGGGACCTGGCGGCCGAATATGAACTCCAGGGTGCTGATGAGATTGTCATGTTGGACATAGCGGCTGCCCCTTCCGGGCTCGAGACCCGGGTCGATACGGTTCGCCGCATCCGGACACGGATCAACATTCCGCTTACGGTCGGGGGAGGAGTGCGCACAGCGAAAGATGCTCGCCGTCTCCTTGAGGCTGGCGCAGACAGGATCAGTGTAAATACAGCCGCAGTGGATGATTCTGGCCTTCTGACACGCCTCGCCAATGCGTTTGGAAGACAGTGCGTTACACTCGCGATAGACGCGCGCCGGAAGGATGAATCCTGGGAGGTGCTCACCGTAGGAGGTCGGACGCGCACCGGTCTGGACGCCGTGAGCTGGGCCCGAGATGCCGAGGCGCGGGGCGCGGGAGAAATTCTTCTCACAAGCTGGGACCGCGACGGCACGCGATCTGGAGCCGACACCGAATTATTGGCCGCCGTCTCTGGCGCGGTACGAATTCCTGTTATCGCCTCAGGCGGAATAGGACAGGCGAGGGATGTGGCAGAGGCCATCGAAGCAGGAGCGAGTGCAGTGCTTGCAGCCTCCATATTCCACGATGGGGATCACCGGGTTGGAGACATTAAAGATTATCTGAAAAAGAGCGGCTTCGCCGTACGAATATGATTATTCCGAGTATCGATATCCGGAACGGACGAGCCGTTCAATTGCGTGGCGGTCGCGAACAACTGTTGGATGGTGGAGATCCGCTCGAGAGGCTCGAAGAGTTCTCCGTCGCCGGAGAAGTTGCGGTCATCGACCTGGATGCTGCCCTGGGGACGGGCTCTAACACGGATCTGATCCGAAAAATGGCCCGACTCAAACCCATTCGGGTTGGGGGCGGCATTCGATCCCGGGATGCTGCGATTGACTGGCTGGATCATGGAGCCGAGAAAATCATCATCGGTACCGCTGCTACGCCAGAATTCTGTGCTGCATTACCCAGAGAGCGCCTGGTCGCGGCGGTTGATGCCTTCGAAGGCGAGATAGTCACTGAAGGATGGACGCTGAAGACAGGAGACCCCGTACTGAAGCGAATCGAGCGACTCTCCCCCTATGTGGGTGATTTCCTTCTGACCCAGGTCGAACACGAGGGTGGCATGGCTGGATTCAATCTGGACCTTGTAAAATCGGCACGCTCAGCGGCCTCAGGAGTCCGGATTACGGCTGCCGGCGGCATTACAACGCGGGAAGAGATAGCGGCCCTTGATCGAATGGGAGTGGATGCTCAGATTGGAATGGCCCTTTACTCGGGAGCGCTTTCGTTAGCCCAATGCATAACCGCTCCGCTCAATAAACCCATTGATGGCCGACTCTGGCCAACCGTGGTGTGCGACCGCATGGGCACTACGCTCGGATTGGTCTGGAGTACGATCGAATCGATCGAAGCGGCCGTCTCCCAGAGTAAGGGAGTGTATTGGTCTCGGTCGAGAGATGAACTCTGGATCAAAGGTGCGACCTCGGGCAACACTCAAGCCCTCTACAGAATAGATCTCGACTGCGACCGGGATGCCCTCAAATTTACGGTTGATCAGCAGGGCAGTTTCTGCCACACGGGTTCTCGTTCCTGTTGGCCCTCTGACTTTGGCCTGCCTCGGCTTGAATCGGTCATTGCTAAGCGAATTCTGGAAGGCGATCCGGCCTCAGGAACCGTTCGCCTCGCGGCTGACCGTGATCTGCTTCAGGCCAAGCTTGTGGAAGAGGCCGCGGAGCTCGCCCAAGCCCAGACGCCTGACGAGGCGTCCCATGAGGGAGCCGATCTTCTTTATTTCCTCTCCGTAGCGCTTGCCGTGAAGGGTAGTTCGATCGCTGACGTGCTCCGCGAACTGTCTTTCAGAAACCGAAGAATCAGCCGCCGATCGATGCTGGCGAAGAGGGAGGGCTGAAATGAAAACAACTATCGCTTCAATGCGAAACGAAGAACCGCTGTTTCCCCGTCGCACATCGATTGAGGAACTCGATCGCGAAAGCAGAAGACTATTCGATCCCGAGATTGAAAATACTGTTCGGGAAATCGTCAACCAGGTCCGCGAACAAGGCGACCCAGCGCTTCGCGCTTACGCAGAAGAGCTGGACGGTTTGCCGAAGGACTCGGAGCTGAATCTCGACCGAAGAAGGCTGCAGGAAGCTTTTGAGAGCCTACCCGAGGATGACAGACAGCGGCTTGAGCGCATTTCTGCCCGGATCGGGGCGTTCGCGAGGGCGCAGCTCTCCTGTCTCACGGAATTGGAGATGGAAATTCCCGGCGGACGCGCCGGACACCGAGTAGCAGCAGTGGAACGAGCCGGATGTTATGCCCCGGGGGGGCGTTACCCGTTGCCCTCTTCAGTCCTGATGACGGTCATTCCGGCCCAGATCGCGGGTGTCCGAGAAATCTGGGTTGCAAGTCCCGATCAATCGCCCCTCACGATGGCCGCAGCATGGATTGCAGGCGCCAGCGGAATGCTCGCCGCAGGAGGCGCACACGCAATTGCCGCTCTGGCTTTCGGGGCGGGATCCGTGCCTCCGATGGATCTGATCGTGGGACCCGGGAATCAGTATGTCACAGCCGCCAAGAAATACGTTTCTGGTGAAGTCAGAATCGATATGCTTGCCGGGCCGTCCGAACTAGTAATCATCGCTGACGACTCCGCAGATCCTGCGATCATTGCCGCTGATTTACTCGCGCAGGCAGAGCACGACGATAACGCATTTCCATTTCTGATTTCTCTCAGCGATTCGCTGATTACCCAGGTTGAACGTGAACTGGAAGGCCAATTGAACGGTCTCCCCTCTTTCCGAACCGCGCGCAGGGCCCTTCGCAACGGGGGATCAGTGCTTGCGCCGGATTTAAATACAGCGACGCGATGGAGCGACGAACTTGCACCAGAGCATCTCCAGCTGTGCACCCGAGACGCCAGGTCCCTGGCCGACCGGCTGTCACATTACGGAGCGCTGTTCGTTGGCGAACAGACCGCTGAAGTTATTGGAGATTATGGGGCCGGTCCGAACCACGTCTTGCCCACGGGTGGAACCGCCCGTTCGACGGGTGGGCTCTCCGTGTTCACCTTCCTGAAAATCCAGACGTGGATGGAGCTGGATCCGGCTGAAGGGCCGAGTCAATTGCTCAATGATGGCGCCTGGTTTGCGCGACAGGAAGGCCTCGAGGCTCACGCTCGGGCGATCGAGCGAAGGGGTGTCTGACCAACCGTTCCTAGACGCCGTTCAGCGTAGCCGCCAGCAATCGAACATCGTCTTCAGTGTTGTAAATCGTAGGAGAAACCCTGAATGTCTTTTCAGATACTGATATGACAAGCTTCTCTCGCATGAGCGCGGGTGTGATATCCAGATGTCCTTTCTCAAACGTCACGATAGGAGACACCATTTCAGTCGGAGAGATAGACGGATATCGATCCTCGTCAATCAACTCTCGCAACAACCGGGACAATCCAAGACTGTATTCCTGAACCTCTTCAATGCCGGCCCCGCGCAGAAACCGAATCCCGGCAAGCACGGAGGCATATCCGATATACGAATGGTGACCCGGCTCATATCGCCGCGCATCCTCAGGCATCGAGAAACTCAGCTTTTCCCCGGCTGCATCCTCCGTCCATGGCGGTACCTGTTGGCGGGAATTTCCGGGAAATAGTCGATCCAACATCTCGTTGCCCTGCAACCCTTTGCGGACATAGAAGAAACCCACCCCGTGCGGGCCATAGAGCCATTTGTAGCAGGAACAGGAGGCAAAATCAACATCCAGCTCTCTAAGGTTTACCGGTACAATTCCGACAGCCTGGATAATGTCAGCAAAGACCAGGGCCCCATGGCGGTGAGCCTTCGCTGCAATTACTTTCACATCTTCGACCCGTCCGTTGAAATTTGAAACGAGCGTGACGCAAACGAGACGAGTGCTATCGTCAATCGCTTCGAGGACGCGTTCAACCTCCAGGTCCCAGTCATCACTCCAGATGATTCGAACTTCCCGGCCCTGCCGTCGGTGTCCTTCGTAGTTATGAAGGGATCCCGAAAAGTGATACATGTTGGTGACGACGTGCCCTCCGCCGTCCCACGGCCGCACGCTGTCCAACACGTTCTGCTCGCCCTCTTTTGTGCATGAGACAAGCGCAATTTCAGTCTCGTCCACATGCACAAGTCCAGCAAACTCCGCCCGAATGGACGCCATCGTGTCTCGAAACACCTCGGATCGCCCATCAGCGCCCCCGAATTTCCAAAGATCCATATACGCCTGGGTTGCCTCTTCTGAAAACGCGGACAGCGGCGTTCCCCGGGCAGCGTTCAGGTAGACATCCGTTTTGAGGCGCGGAAAAAGTGATCGCCAGTCGCTCAGGTCTGCCTTGATGGCTGAATCAGGCGGTGCGGAAAATATCGAACTACCCATCCACATTCCAGTCGACAGGGCCGTCGAAGCTTGCAGGAAATCGCGTCTACGCATGGATCTGGTCCTCTATTCATTCGAAGTGGTACCCCATTCTAATCAATGGCTTGCCCACACGCGAGTGCAAAACCTGATCCCACGAGGAGAACCCTTTTATACTTCTCCGGCGGTCTCTACCTCAGAACTAGTAGCGTCCTTGCTGACCTGTCGAAGACGCAAATAACCTCCCAGGTAGGCACCGGCAAGAAAGAGAGGCGGAACCGCGATCTTATACCATGTTAAGTCCGTCGGGAAGTTTGATATGACAGGTCCCAGAGCCAGTAAAAATCCGAGGACTCCGACTGCGATGGCGTGCCTGATTTCAAGACGACGTGCGATTAAGGCAGCCAGATATCCGCCTACAACAGCAAAGAGCGCCGTATAAAGAACGTATGGTACCGTATGAAAAAGGGTTGGCGGCTGTCCTAATGGTCGGTTCTGCCATCCAGGAAAGATGACTCCGATAAGAAGATCACTGGCCGTGGCACCCAATCCCGTCACCACATAGCCTGCGAGTACTGCCAAAACGCTACGTATCATCGTTATCCTCCCAAAATGATTCATCCCAGTATACCAGCCGATCGGGTCTGATTCTGGCGTCCTGTCACGCTATTCCCCCATTCATCACACGTGGGCTCGAGATTTGGAACGTGTGTCGAACCTTAAAAGCTGCCCGGTGTACGACCTAACCTCCTCAGACCACCCAGACCCACTCGTGCCACGATTTAGCGTATTACTGGCTGTAATCATCCTGTTTTCGGGATTGGGACCGTTGTTTACAGCGTCCACGTGTCATGCCAGAATGTCTCACGATATGGCGATGGGGAGTGAGTCCGAAAACGGCCACAGCGGAAGCTCTCACGACGCAGATCCGTGTCGTGCTGGCGATCACGAGACTCTCTCGTTCGACTGCTGCGATCACTTTCTGAACAGGACAGAGGCGAGGCTGAATTCCCGCATGGATCTTGCCCTGAAAATCCACCTTTTTGCTGCCCCCATATATGCGCTCGATTCCTCGCTCGCGACAAACGGCCTGCGCAACGACGTGCATGGAATTCGATTGATAAAGCCGCCCTTCGAAAAGTGGCGTTTATACGCCCAAAACGAGTCCTTCTTGATCTGAAAAGTCGTCGACCTCAATTGGTCAGTCCAATTCTCGCTTCGACAATCCAAACTTTTCAGAACCATCATGCACAGAAGAAATTTTCTGGCGACCGGCGCTGCCGCATCGCTGGGAGGCCTTCTACCTCGCTTCATGGCCGACCTACAGGACGGCCCCGCCAATGCGGCCTCCAGCAGCCCTGAGAGACTGAAACCTGTCCACGAAACGGACGGCTTCAAGGAGTTTCACCTGTACGTTGATCTTGTGCAGCAAGAGATCGTTCCGGGCGTCACCATCCACACACTGGCTTTCAACGGCACCGTTCCCGGACCCGAAATCCGGGTCAATTACGGAGACCGGGTCAGGGTTCATTTCGAGAACCGAACAGGGCTCAACCACACCATTCACTGGCACGGATTGCACGTACCGTGGAGGATGGATGGAGTGCCCTACGTCACCCAGCTCCCCGTGATGCCCGACCAGACGTTCACGTATGAGTTTGAGGCGAAACCCTACGGAACGCACATGTATCACTGCCACTGGGGAACGATGCTCCACATGCAGGCGGGTATGTATGGATCGATCATTGTAGAGCCACGCGAAGGCGAGACCGACCCCATCCAGGAGCAGTTTCCCTACGAACGGGAATACACCTTCATCTACTCGTCTCACGACACCAATTTCGTTCGAGAAGAGCTGAACATCATGCTCGAGAGGATGAAAGAGCGACGTTACCTGATGAAGAATGGCCGATTCACCCGAGAACGATTTGGACTGTTCGCAGATGTGGATGATCTCCGAGCCTCAATGGAGGAAGGTTACCTGCCGCCGTACTCGATCCGACGGCGTACCTCTGCCGAGCTCCCCGATCCGAATTTTTTCACGATCAATGGAAAATCATATCCGGACACACCCAGACTGTTCATTAAAGAGGGAGAGAACATCCGCGTCCGACTCATCAACGCCGGCGCCTCGATCCACTCCCTTCATCTGCATGGTACTGACTTCTGGGAGGTGGCCAATGACGGATATCCTCTGGCCTCACCGCTCCGGATGAATACCATCATGCTGCCCCCGGGAAAGACCCACGACATCATCATTCCAGGCGATAATCCGGGGATCTGGTCGTTTCACGATCACGACACCCGGCGGGCCACGAACAATGGACTCTACCCAGGTGGCACATTGACGGCCCTCATCTATGAAGACCTTCCCGATTCCGAGCGCCTGGCGATGCCAGCGATGGATCACAGCATGATGGATCACGCGAACATGCAGATGGATATGGACATGAATTCGGATATGAACATGGACATGGACGGCCTGACAAAACTTCCATTCATTTCACTGGACCAGTAGGAGGCCACAATGAAAGTATTGTCGAAAAAAATCGTGCCCTCCCTCGTACTCTTCCTCGTCCTGCTGACGAATAATGTCTCGGCGCAGGAGTTGTCGCCCGAGCTCCTTCTCGGAGCCGTCGGCGTGGTGTCTGGAAACTTCGGCGTTGTCGACGGCACGCGCTCCGGCGCAGTAAGCGATTTTTCCGATACCTCCGTCTTGTTCGGAGCCCGGCAAAAACTATTCGGTTCGTACCGAGGCCAACTCATCGTCGGATTTCAATTTCCTGACGCGGAATCCGATCTCGGACAGGTGTTCTACCACCACGTATTTGTCAGTCTCGCAAACCAGCGAAACGTTATTCAGATAGGGCGAAGCCGACTCGACAGCAATCTAATGGAATTTCCAACGCTGAGGGACGATGACGCGCTCGCATACACCGACACCCAGAGTCCGTTTTCAGATGGGGTGAATTCTGAAGACACGCAGTTTGGGAATCTGATCATGGTGGGCCGCTATTTGACCCCCCGGATTCGTTTCGATCTGCACGGTGAATACTATTCGGAAACCCTGCTGGAAGAGGAAAGCTTCGAACTGAACACCGTGGGATTCACACTGGGATACCGAGTACCGGATTCACAGCGCTGGAATCGGCATCGAATCAACGAACTCGTACTCGGCGTCGAGGCATTTTTTCTGCCGGAAAACAAGGCGGCCTCGTTTGAGGAAGAAACGCTGGTAAACGTCAAGTTTGGGCTGGGCGTTAACCTTCGACCCGATCCAGTTCATTTCTGGCGACTGACCCACCAGACCATCTATTCGAAAGGAGTCGGGAATTCGGATGCACTTACATCCTATGTGGAGTTGAGTAGAGCAAAATCGGTGGCCACCTTCACCAGTATTGAGTACGTCAAACGGACGAATGAATGGCCGTCAATACATTCAGCAGTCGGATTTGGCTACCGCATATTTCCAGATGCAGACGGTACAGCAAACCAATTTCTGATTCTTGCCAACATCTTCAAACGTGTTGGGGCGAATTTCGATATCGGGATCCAAGGCGTTCACGAACGCTCCTACGGAGATCTTCGATCGGTGTACCCGGGCGAATCATTCCGGCTCAATCTGGCGCTGGTCTATCGAGTAGATCAGGTCTTCAATCGCCAGTTTGACACCCGTGAAAGCATACTCAATCTCGAGCATGGATACATTTACTGAACCGAGCAGATTGGCGATCGGCAAAGAAAAGCTCTTTAAATCTTCGCAACCCATTTTCTAAGGCCCCGTAGACTCATCTACCCTGCACTCCATGTTGGCAGCGGGTCACGGCGTATTCACAGGCACGGACTTTACACTGAATCGTTACCCTGAATGAAAGCGCGTGTCATGCCGTCTAATACGCACTTGTATTAGCAAATCGGATGGACCATTGCGGCCATTCTCGACGGATCCCCAGATCAAAATGAACAGACTTATGACCGGTCGACGCACAGCTCTCGCAGCATCCTTCGCCACACTTCTCTTATTTTTCGCTATTGTGCCAGTTTCGGCCCAAGAAATTCAAGAAGTCAGCTTTAATGAAGCCGTTCACATTGCGCTCGATCGCAATGTGACCATCAAACGAGCTCAGAATAGCCTTACACTCCAGGCTATTACCGTTAGGTCGGAACGAGCTGACTTTTATCCAAATCTGAATTTCAGTTCTGGTGCCAGCCGAAATTTCGGTCTCCAGTTTGACCAGACCACCGGAACGTTGGAGACCACTTCAACCGATGGATTCAATTATTCCGCCAGTACGGGGATCAGTCTTTTTAGCGGATTTTCCAATGTGGCGACGCTGGCCAGTGCCCGCGCGCTGCTCGATGCACAAGAATTTACGCTCGAGCGCACGAAACAGAACATCGTATTCAGCGTGATTAGGAACTATCTGAATGTGATCCTCTCGGAAGAGTCCATCCGGATTCAACAGGAAAACGTGCAGGCCCAGCGAGGACTGCTGGAACAGATTGAAGAATTTGTACGAGTAGGTTCGCGCGCAATCTCGGATCAGTATCAGCAGCAGGCAATCTTAGCCAATAGCGAACTGATTCTATTGAATGCAGAGAGCAGCTATCAAACGAATATGACACGTCTTATTCAAGTTCTGCAGCTGGATCCTCTTGGCGAATACCGTTTTCTGGCACCGAATGCAGACGAGCTTCCCTTGATCATAAGTACGTTTGATCCTGAGGCAATGCTCTTGGGTGCGTTCGAAAATCGTGTCGATCTTCGCGCCCAGAAATATGTTATTGATGCAGCAGAACAAGGAATTCGTGTGGCGAAATCGGGGCATCTACCTTCGCTAAGTTTCTCAGCCAGCATGGGATCAAGTTATTCTTCGGCGCGAACGGATAACTTCAACTCCCAACTCTCTGATAATCGATCCGAACGCCTCGGATTCAATCTCTCCATTCCCCTATTCAATCGATATAATGTGAAAAGGGGAGTCGAGTCCAGCAAGGTTCAGTTTTCCAACGCACAGCTCGACCTGGAGAATGCCGAACAGAACGTGGCAATCGAAGTGCGCCAGGCGTACCTGGACTATCTCTCGGCTGTGAAGAGACTCGATGTGACCGAGACCAGTCTGCGGGCCGCAAATCAGGCACTGCGAGTTGAGCAAGAGCGCTATGATGTTGGTGCATCCACCCTCGTTGAACTCACCCAATCGCGTTCTCAGTTTGTAAATGCTGCCAGTCAACGAGCCCAGGCCATATTTCAGTTTCATTTTCAGCATCGTTTAATCGATTACTATCAGGGCACCCTGGATCCGAATCAGCCGCTCTTCAACTAGAGCCTGCTCGCAACCCTCCCCAATACCTACAAACGACCAAAAAATATCATGGCTAAGAAGAAAAATGCCACCAAGCGAATATTTGTTCTATTAGGCGTTCTAGTCCTCTTAATTGTCGTCGTAGCCATTACAGTTAAAGCTACAGGCCTCGTAGGCGGTGGTGAGAAAGCGACGAAGGTCGAGATGTCCGAGGTTGAACTTAAAACGATCACCCAGCTCGTTACTGCTTCGGGTAATATTCAGCCAGAAGTCGAAGTGCGAATCAGCCCGGACGTATCCGGCGAGATCGTCGCTCTTCCAGTAGTCGAAGGCGTTCACGTCAGGCGTGGTCAACTCCTGGCCCGGATCAAGCCTGACTTTTACCAGGCTCAAGTGGATCAGGCAGTTGCTTCGGTTCTGCAATCGAAAGCCAACGAGGCGCAGCGCCGCGCGGACCTCATGAATTCAGAACTCGAGGCCGCAAGACAGAAGAAGCTTTACGACTCGGGCGCGATTTCGGAATCGACCTATCAGAGTGCCACAACTCGATACCAAGTGCTCGCAGCCTCACATGAGGCGTCCGAATACAGCGTTCAGATCGCAGAAGCGCGACTCAAGGAGTCGCGCGAGCAGTTGGCAAAGACCACCATTTATTCCCCGATGGACGGTACGATATCCATTCTTTCTGTAGAACTCGGCGAGCGCGTGGTAGGTACGAGTCAGATGACGGGTACGGAAATGATGCGCGTCGCCAAACTGGATCAAATGGAACTCATTGTCGACGTCAACGAAAACGACGTCGTAAATGTGGCCCTGGGCGATACGGCGTCTGTTGAAGTCGACGCTTATCCAAATAGACTCTTCAGAGGAGTCGTCACTGAGATAGCAAACTCCGCCCGTGTCGTGGGCCGTGGTTCTCAGGAGCAGATCACCAATTTCCCAGTGAAGATCCGGATTCTGGATCCCCACAACATTTCATTTGATTTGTCCGGTGCAGACGACATTATTTCGAACAGTGAACTGCCCGTCTCCTCGACCCCAGTGCCAAACTTCCGTCCCGGAATGAGTGGAACGGTGGACGTATTCACTCACACTGTGAGCGAGGCAACGGCTGTTCTGATCCAGGCAGTCACGGTACGCGACTTCTCAGAGTTCGACAAGGAAGAGGACGAAGAAGAGTCAGATTCTACTGCTGTTGCCGCTCCAGATGAAGAAGATCTCCGCAGAATTGTCTTCGTGATTGACGAAAACAATCGCACCCGAATTGTCGAAGTCGAAACCGGCATTGCCGATGACACCCATTACGTAATTGTTTCGGGTATCAGCGTAGGAGATAAGATTGTCACGGGCCCATATCGTGCGGTTTCCCGGACGCTCAAAACCGATGAACTGGTCGAAGAGCGCAAGGATTCCAGAACTGATCGCAGCGACTCGAACTAGTCCGCGTTAGCAAGCATTCAAATAGCGGTAACCGGCACAAATTAGTATGAATCAGGACCCAATCATTGAACTTCAGGACGTGCGTCGCATCTACCAGATGGGGACGCAGGTCGTCAAAGCGCTAGATGGTACAACCATCACGATCTATCCAAATGAGTATGTGGCCATCATGGGTCCCTCCGGCTCTGGAAAGTCGACCATGATGAACATCATCGGTTGTCTCGACGTGCCAACGAGCGGTACATACACTCTCAATGGTCAACAAGTCAGCGACATGGATGATGACGAGCTGGCAGCGGCTCGAAACCGGGAAATTGGATTTATTTTCCAGACGTTTAATCTGCTCCCCCGAGTCAATTGCTTGCACAACGTTGAGCTCCCATTGATTTACGCAGGGATCTCTCGATCAAAGCGACGCGAAATGGCAGCTTATGCCCTCGAAAGCGTTGGGCTGGGCGATCGCATGGACCACAAACCAAATGAGCTTTCCGGAGGGCAGCGTCAGCGCGTAGCCATTGCGCGTGCGCTGGTCAATCAGCCTTCCATCTTGTTGGCCGATGAGCCCACGGGAAATCTGGACTCCAAAACCGGCGTCGAGATCATGCACCTGTTCGAAGGGCTCTACGAAGCGGGCAATACCATAATCGTGGTGACCCATGAAGAGCACGTCGCCGCGCACGCTCGTCGCATCATCAGACTCCTTGACGGCAAGATTGAGTCGGACGAGGTAGTCGATGATCCAGTTCTATTCGGCGCTGTTCCTGCTTGAGTCTCTAATCAGAGACCACACTTGTAGGCCTTTGTCTCCCGCTCAAAGGTGACATGGCCCTCGCTCTGGCGAATGATTACAACCTGAAACGGCAAGGCCAGAGCCTGTAGCGTGATACAGTCGGCCCCGGGTATCGAGAACAGATAGTTGATCGTTATCTCGTCCCCCGTCTTTTCTATCGACTGCACTTCAATGATGTAGCCTCCCGAGTCTGTTGGAAGGGCTATTAGACCGACCATGGTCTGTTGAAAGTCTATCTCGGGCAGTGTGTCCAAGGGCTGGACCAGCTCCATTGTGGCCAGATAGGCCGCTTCATCACGCATCACGAGTTCCAGCGTATCGCGGACCGTGCCATAGTGCCCCAGTCCGATCGATTCGAAATAGAGTAGTTCATCGGGGCCATCGATCAGATCCGGCTGTGGTACTTCGCAGCCCGACACTCCGACCGCCATCCCTGTCGCCATGGCAACGACCACGAGGGCTCTCGCCATTTTCCAAGCGCTTTCGGGCAGCCGCGCAAGATTTGATAAAAGTGATTTCATGTAGGCCGGACTACTAGTTGTGAGCGATTGAGGAAATACGTCTCTGCCACAACAACGATTCCCGGGAGCCGACAAAGTTTCGGTTTCGATCCGATTTCCGCATCACTTTTGCTCGTGACGCTGACTATCGAACACCTACCTGGCCTTCGATGGATTCGATGATGGCCACCGAGTCGAATCCGACTCCATCCCGAAAAACGATTTCGACATTTCGTATTAGTGCAGGATCGGAAGCCAGGTCACCATTGATCAAGATCAAATCTGCATGTTTTCCGGCTTCAATGCTGCCGGTTTCTTCGTCGATACCGAGGATTTTGGCACCGTTGAGGCTCATTATCTGAACGACCTCGCCGGAGTTGAAACCAGCCTCATGGAGGAGCTCGTAATTTCTCTGATCTCCGTAGCCAGGAAGGGCGCCGCCGTAACCAGTCGGGTCAACGCCCGAAGCCAACAGACCACCCGCTTCTACAAATGCTTTTTCGTACTCGAGTGCCTTGATCCAAAGATCCTTCGACAACTGTGAATTGCGGTCAGAAACTCGCGTTCGAGTCCGTAGGTATTCCTTCTGAACTTCCGGCGACATCGCATCGAGCACTCGCTGCTCAACTGGAGGGCGATTCGGAACGACGTGTTCATAGATGGCAAGGGTCGAGGTCATACCGACTCCAGCGGCTATCATTTCTCGAAAGGTTGTCTGAACTGCCTCGCCCGACATATTCAGATCGATCATGACCCGCCGATAATCAGCTGGACACTCGTCCTTAACCTTGGTTTTTGAGTAATCTGAATTCGCGTACAAGCCATGTTCCAAGTTGTCTATTCCCAGGACAACTGCTTCACGGTAGGTCACGGAACAGAGATGCCCGGTAACTTTGATCCCGTGGGTGTGTGCCTCGTCAATCACGGCAGAAAGTTCTGCTGAGGAGATGTTCGCATACACCTTGAACCAATCCACTCCTTCTTCAGACCAGTATTTCACAACACGACGGGCCGCATCAGGACTTGTCGGAGTGGAGCGATGAATTGCGTTGCTCTGTCCATCGATGTACGGCCCGGTAACAAACATGCGCGGGCCCATTCGCTGGCGGCTGTTGACCGAGCGCTTCAGCCCCAGTTCAGAGTACGGTGCGTAACTACCTGTCGTGCGAATAGTCGTCACGCCCGATGCCAGATACATCCGTGGCGCCGAAAAATTGAGCTGAACTCTTCGCTGGGACGTTGTATAGAAAGTGTGATTGTGCAAGCCAACCATCCCGGGAATGAGCGTCTTCCCAGATCCATCAATCAGATGGGCCCCGTCCGGCACCGTGCCCGTTCCGACGGATTCGATCATGCCATCTCGAATCACAACCGTCTGACCTGCGACGGCCCCGGCCCCAGTGCCATCGATGATGGTTACATTTTCGATCGCAACCACAGATGCATCTACAGCAATAAATTGCTGGATGTTTGAGGCCCATTCTTGGCCGTTAGAACTGCCTGCCACTAAAAAGCAGGCCATGAAAATGGAGAGAGAGCGTTTCATAATGGACCGACTCAGCTGGGAGATAGAATGATGTTGAGAGGGCACGGACCAGACTACCTGACCCCGACCTGGCCTTCGACGCTCTCGATGATGGCTGCCGAATCAAAGCCGACGCCGTCTCGAAAAACGATTTCGACATTTCGGATCAAGGCGTCATCCGAGGCGAGATCACCATCGATGAGCACCAGATCGGCATGTTTGCCGACTTCAATGCTTCCCGTTTCATGATCGATGTCCAGGATCTTGGCCCCGTTGAGACTCATGATCTGAACAACTTCGCCCGTATTGAATCCAGCTTCTCGAAGGAGCTCAAAGTTTCTCTGATCGCCATACCCTGGAAGAGCGCCGCCGTATCCGGTCGGGTCGACGCCCGATGCCAACAGACCACCCGCTTCAACAAACGCCTTTTCATACTCAAGCGCCTTGACCCACAGATCCTTCCAGAACTGCGAATTACGATCGGCAACCTGTGTCCGCGTTTGTAAATACTCTTTTTGAACGTCGGGCGACATGGCATCGAGGACGCGCTGTTCGATAGGAGGACGATTCGGGACGACATGCTCATAGATGGCAAGGGTCGACGTCATGCCGACTCCAGCGGCTATCATTTCTCGAAAGGTCGTCTGAACTGCCTCGCCCGACATGTCCAGATCGATCATGGCCCTCCGATAATCCGATGGACATTCGTCCTTCACTTTGGTTGTAGAGTAGTCGGAGTTAGCGAATATGCCATGCTCGACATTGTCGATACCGATCGCCACGGCCTCCCGATGCGATATAGAACACAGGTGCCCGGTAACCTTTCGCCCGTGTTTGTGGGCTTCATCAACCACAGCAGCCAATTCTGCCGATGCGATTGTGTTGTACACCTTGAACCAATCGACGCCTTCCTCGGACCAGTATTTCACGACGCGGCGGGCAGCTTCGGGGGTGGCCACGACTGCGTCCGAGCCTCCTCCTCCAGCCCCCACCATATAGGGTCCGGTGATCAGCAT
>CALBJU010000105.1 GCA_937893205.1 uncultured Bacteroidota bacterium | reverse complement strand
TGAGGCGCTTCCTTGACGGCTGCGACGTGATCACCGTCGAAAGTGAGTGGGCTCCGGTCGAATTGGCTGAGCATGTTTCTCAGGGGGTAATTCCGGTTTGGCCCTCTTCGGTTACCGTCAAAGCTATTCGCCACAAAGGCCGCCAAAAATCGATACTGAATGCTGTTGGTATTCCTCAGGCTGAGCACCTCTCCTGTCAGACCCTCGACGAAGCAATCGCGGCCCTCGATAAGTTTGGGGGTAAAGCCATGGCCAAGAAATACGAAGGCTCGTATGACGGTTATGGAAACGTGACGGTGACATCACACGATGGTATGCAGGCAGCGTGGGAAAAGCTCTCTGCTTCAGACGGGCTGCTGGTCGAATCATTCGTTCCCTTCGTGAAGGAGATCGCGGTATTAGTCGCCCGGTCTCCGTCTGGTGCCTCTGTAGTATACCCGGTGGTTGACACCGAGCAGCGCGAGCATAGATGTCACGCGGTCAGCGTGCCAGCTCAGATTTCGTCCAGGTGCGCCGAGATGGCTAGAAACGTGGCATTATCAGCTGCAGACGCCGTTGAATCTGTAGGTATCCTTGGTGTGGAACTCTTCGAAATGGCAGACGGCAGCATCTTGCTCAATGAACTGGCTCCCAGGCCACACAACACCGGTCATTACACCATCGAGGCCTGCCACACTTCACAGTTCGAGAATCACGCCAGGGCCATTCTCGACTATCCCCTGGGAGATCCTTCATTGAAAGTACCCGCCGCGGCCATGGTAAATATACTGGGTCATCGAAAGGGGCCAGTCCGTACGGAGGGGTACTCAAAGTCTCTCGATTTATCCCGTGCGACCGTCCACCTTTATGGAAAACTTGAATCCCGTCCGCAGCGCAAAATGGGACACGTAACGGTAACTGCTGACGACGTACATTCAGCCCGAAAGCACGCCGAAGCTGCCGCAGCTTTCGTAAAACTTTAACTACCTGATCTTAGAACATGTCCAGCAACGAGCAGGTCCTTGTCGGTATTGCGATGGGAAGTCAATCGGATTGGCCCATCATGGAAGCGGCTGCAGATATCCTGGCCGAGTTTGGAGTGGCATTCGAGGCGAGGGTTCTGTCCGCTCATCGCACTCCTGAAGCAATGACAGAGTACGCGCAGGACGCCGTCGGCAGAGGATTGAAGGTCATCATCGCTGGAGCTGGAGGTGCTGCGCATCTGCCCGGGATGATCGCTGCGTCAACCTCCCTGCCCGTTATCGGTGTACCGGTCCCGACCAAGAATCTGAAAGGAATGGATTCGCTGCTATCCATCGTACAGATGCCCGCGGGCGTTCCCGTGGCAACCGTGTCAATAGGAGGTGCGAAAAACGCCGGCCTCCTTGCTGTTCAAATACTGGGAACGTCGAATCCCGTCCTGATGACCAGTATTCAGACCTATAAAGCGTCCCTCAAGAGTCTCGTGCGCGAGATGGATCAAGCTGTGACTGAGGCTGCCTCGGCCAAATAACATGACTTTGAAGAAATAAATCTTCAAAGCTATTGAATGGCCGCTACCTCACCTAAGAGCAGGTTATTCCAGAAACAGATCCCTCTTCATCTCGACGTCTCTTCCGGAATTCTCATCTGTAATCTTCACGGTCAGCGTGTACAGGCCAGGCGCCTGATTTTCCGCATCCAGGATGAGGTACTGTCCGTCTTCAGTCGCCTTGACGGTGATGGGTACCCCAGTTGAGACACCACGCCCTCCACCTCCGAACAGATTCCGAACGGCACGAGAAAAACCGTTCCCTGTTTCTTTTGGTGTCAGGACCGCTTCGACTTCATATCTGGCGTTTCCCTCGCTTCCGGTTTCCAGATTATAAACTTCGAAATAGATATAAATGGGCTGATCGGTACCAAACACTGTCCAGGGAGCTGGCTGGATAGACAGGTTATTTCGGAGGATGTCAGCATTACCGATTCGAGTGTCGTCATCAACTTCTTCAATGCGGTACGCGAGAAGGATGTCTGACATCATTAACCTGTCTCCCGAGAAGTCGTGAACGTCGACCTTTCTTCGTTGAACAGCAACCGTTCCTCCTCCGGAGGTTTCGAATTCAACCGATATTTCGTGAGTTCCGGCAGGAATCGTCAGATGCTGCGTATCGACCCACAAGTTGGATTCGTCAAACCGCACAACCTGAGCCGTCGGCAGACCATAAATCGTTCGTCGGCGCTCGACCAGCATGTCCCGGTTTTCTGCAACGACAAATGTACCGGCATTGGCCGTGATGTTGATGAACTCTTGATCCCGATCATAGCTGTCCGTGATCGGAATGGCGTAGTTGACATAGACATCCGACTTCTCGTTCTCGCCTCTGAACGTGGCAACGACGAATGGTAACTCTATCTGACGTCCCGGAGCTTCGTAAACGTAGCGCTCTGGGGTCTTGTTGATCGTCTCAGCAGCCTTGATCGTGTAGTCATTGACCCAGGGAAGCGCGCCAGCGGATAGTTCGGCTGCTGAGGGACTGTAAAGCCTGTACTCTCCGTTACGGAACGGATCTTCGAAGACGAACTTGAAATCACCGTAATCCCAGATATTGAATGTGTTAGCCTCTTCAAACATGTCGAAACCCGAGCCAAAACGGGCTACCTGGATAGCGAGTCCTGAATCGCCTTGTGGGTCCTCAACGGTTCCAGTCTTCGCCGGAGCCCCCAGTCCGATTCCTGAAGTGGATTTAGGAATAATCACGACGTCGCCGTTGGGCACACCATATCGCACAAGAATCTGTCCGCGCTGAGTATTCCATCCCCTCAAATCTACTGCAGTAGAGCCATACAGTAAATCAGCGTACGTCAAACGAGCGTAGTGCTCAATTTTTCGTTCATTGTACGGGGTCAAGTAGCGCGGGTCCTTCGAAATCCAGAATCGAGCCGTATAGGCCGCTTCATCTGCTTCGTACAACTTCAATTCGCTTTTCGGAAGGATATTTTTAAGGTGTGAATAGGCATAAACTGTCTCGTCATCCATAAATCGAAAAGATGTTTCGAAAGACTTTGACGCCGCCTCAAGATTGCCTGCGTGGTAATGTGAGTAGCCGAGATAGGTCCACAAATCGGGATCTTCTGGGAAAAACACATACATCGACGAAAGCATCTGTAATGCATATTCGTACTCTCCTTTCAGCGAATATATTTCCATCAGGTGGTCATATACGGAGCGTTGTCGAGGATCTGATTCCAGCGATGCATTCAGATGAATAATCGCCTTATCGTATGCTTTCTGTGCTCTGCCCGACATGTCAATGACCGGAATGCCCTGCGACTCCAGAGCCTCAATATCAAATTCATCCGCCATAAACACGGTGTTTGGATTCCACGCGATTCCAGCCTGGTCAAGCAATTGTGGTGAGGATTCCTCTTGAAGGCCGCCATTGGCTATATCATACTCATTGGCTTGATCCACGAGATAGCCCGCCATGGGGTCGTACTCGTTTGATGCTCTGTACTCGGCTTTGAGAAAGTCGAGGGCAGGAAACATCAGTGCATTACGATAGCGCCAGAAATCCCGAATGTAGGATGCTCCGAGCTCTTCATGCGCGAACGAGTTCGAATCATCAAACTCAAGAATTTCCTTGGCCAGTCTTCGCCGTCGGGATTCTCGAGATTTGTCGACCATGAAAAGAACCGAATCTTCCCTGAGCTGCTGGAGCAATGCCACCATATACTGAACATTTTCGGGTTCAATCAGCAGGGCAGCTTCCAGCTCTTTTCCCGCTCGTTTGGCGTCACGCAGATCGGTTTCCCAGTAGAGACGTGCTAGGAGAAAATGGGCTTCAGCGTTCTGGTCGTCCGTTTTAACCGCTTTCTCGAACAGGGTAGCGGCCTCTGCATACTCTCCGCCTCGGAATGCCATGATTCCCGCCGTCATTTCATCCATATCCTGCGCGGATGACAGAGGCACGAACAGCATCGCCAGAACAGCGATACATGTAATTTTAAAAATCATTTTCGGGGACCTGGTCATAGTGTGATCCTGTTATTACAGAGAAAAACCGGCGTTCAGGGCCGCCTCGTCATCAATTCTGAATGTAAAACTGTCATAGTATCCGCCACTCACAAAGCCGAATCCGTTGGATACATTTGAAAACGTACCGGGTTGCACCAGCAGCTCCGAATCGAAAATTCCGATTGGACTCTCCCACTCTTCTGACACGACGAACGCCTCTACTTTAATCTCGTCCAGTAGTATCGGATTTCTTCCCGGCTGAAGATTCAGGATTGTGAAGATAGCTCCAATATCATCCGATGGGAGTATAGTCACAGTCCACGTGCCATCGGCGTTCTCTTCTGCTCGACCACTCTTTAATACCACCCGAACGGTCGTAGTGTCACTCCCATCAGGAAACGGTATTTTTACCGCGTAGGTGACTCTTGTATTGATGATTCTTGGCGCATCAGACCAGGTCAATCGAACCACCACGTTTCGTCGTAGGGAAAGTACATCTTTAATCTCTGCCTGCCCCTCTGGCGGCACGCTGAAATCTACCGTCGAGCCATCCCCATCAGAATTCGTCACCGTAAGTGTATAGGGTGTATCGTGATCCGGCCGGAACCTTGCGTAAAAGACATGACCAATTCGCGTGTTGTGAAACGTAACTATGGAATCACGCCAGACAATTGATTCTCCAGTCCTCCGGTTGATCGACGTCACAGTAGCATCCAGAGGTTGATCGACGGCCGGCTCAAGTATCCCGTCAATCGAGTACACCCGAACAGCCTGCACATCCTCGCGAGGGTTCAAATACCCGTACATTGAAAAGACCTCGTCCGTTTCAAGTACCGGATCTACTCCCTCTTCGCATCCCGCCGTCAGGAACAGAAAAATCAAGATCCACAGACCACTGA
>CALBJU010000104.1 GCA_937893205.1 uncultured Bacteroidota bacterium | reverse complement strand
TGGCTTCTTTTCGGACCAGGCAGCGCACCTCGACATTCGACTTCAGGAGTAGGTCGACAAGATGACTCCCGACGAAACCGGTCCCGCCGGTGACGAACGCCGTCTTGCCCCGCATGTCAATTTCAGGCTGCATGGTTCGCTCACTTCTTGCGCAGTTTTGCGACCGATTCGATGTGATGCGTGTGCGGAAAGAGATCGACGGGCTGAATGTACTCGACCTCATAAATGTCGGCGAGCATCGCCAGGTCGTGAGCTTGCGTCATCGGATTACAGGACACGTACACAAACCGGTCTGGCGCGAGGAGTTCAATCTGTTTCACGACCTTGGGATGCAATCCTGCACGTGGAGGATCGACCAGAAGAACGTCAGGGCGTCCATATTGCGCAATGAACGACTCGTTGAATAAGCGCATCATATCACCTGTTACGAAAGTGACGTTGTCTATCCCGTTCGCTTTTGCATTCTGGCGAGCGTTTTGAACCGCTTCCTCGATCAGTTCTACACCGACCACATGCTTGACTTTGGGCGCCATGTATAGCGAAATGGTACCCGCTCCGCTGTACAGATCGTAGAGCAGATCGTCGGGCTGCAACTCAGCAAACTCTGCAGCAACGCGGTAGAGCGTCTCGGCTTGCTTCGTGTTGGTCTGAAAAAATGCATTAGAGGCAATCTCGAACGTGTTATCTCCAATTCGGTCGTGTACGACACCCGAGCCGTAGATGACGTGGGATTCTTCTCCAAAGGCCGTCTGTGCAACAGTCGAATTGATGGTGTTGACCAGCGTTGATACTTCCGGAAAGTCAGCTTTCAGAAACGCTTCGAAGAGCGTCATTTTTTCCGGATCGAAATGGCTCGTCACCAGATTCACCATGAACTCATCGGTAAGAGCCGCCTGCCTGATCACAAGGTGGCGTAAATAGCCAGTGTGTCTACGGGTGTTCCAGGGAGTCCACTCTCGCTCCAGCACAAATTCGCGCACTGCATTCACCAGTCGAGAGCTGAGTTCGGACTGAAGGTGACACTCGGTGAGGTCCACGACCTTGGCAAAGTTGCCAGGGACGTGCAGCCCGAGAGCAAACGACGTGTCAAATTCCTTTTTTGATGCGATTTCTTCTGGAGTGAGCCACCGGTTGGCGCTGAAGCTGAACTCCATCTTGTTTCGATAATAATAGATGTCGTCCGCCGCAAGCGTGGGTTTGACCAGAACGGACTCGAAGCCACCGTGGTGCTCGAACGCCTCTTTGACAGACTGCGTCTTGGCTTCAAGCTGCGCGTCGTACCTGACGTGCTGCCATTTACATCCACCGCACGTTCCGAAATACAGGCATTTGTGATCGGTTCGTAGCGGACTGGGTTCGAGGACTTCGAGAAGAGCTGCTTCGGCAAACTTCTTCCTTTTGCGGAAGACGCGTGCCGTCACCTTGTCTCCGGGAACAGCGCCAGCCACGAAAACAACGTAGCCATCCATCCGCGTCAGAGATTTTCCCCGATCGGCAAATTTTTCTATGTCCAGCGTCAGGACAGATCCTTTTTTCACGTGTAGACCGTTTATGGACGCACCTTCGACTCCGCGTCAGAAGGTATGTCCGATGCCAAATTGAAGAACCGGTTTCTTTAACTGGTCCGGAAAGATCTCACCGCGGCGTCGAGGATCGTGCACTTTGTAGGCAAGATCGAGTCGAACGATGAGATAGTCCCACCCAAGTCGCAGTCCAATGCCCGCGCCGATACCGAGTTCTCCAGCAAATTTATCTATTCTGAATCGCCCTGCTGATGCTCCTGGATTACGCGGACCCAACCAGACGTTTCCCGCATCGGCGAACATGGTAAAGATCCAATCTGCACCGATCAGGTTGCGGATAGCAACAGTTCTTAGCTCGACGGAGGCTTCCAACTTGATATCTCCACCCAGAATATTGGAGCCATCCGTGGCAGAGACCAGAGAATCCGTATCGGAGGTAAACCTTGCCGAACCAGGCCCGAGCTCGCGTAACCGCCAGGCCCGCACGGAAGATGCGCCACCCGAATAAAAACGTCTGTCGAAGGGTACAACGTCCGAAGCGCCCGTAGGATGGGCGAATCCAGCCAGGAATTTCCAGGCGAGAACGGTTCTTGAATTCAGGAGCGAATATCCGCGAAGATCAGTAGCAAGGCGCAGGTACTGGCGGTAGATCATGCGAGTGTTCTGGCCGCTGCCGCCGAACACGCCGAAGCCCGGCAAACTGCCTTCAACTTTTCCAGGAGTAAACACGAATCCATCCAGAAGACGACCCAGATTGCCACCAAATTCGACTGACGCTTCCCGAAAATGCCCTGTTTCGCGACGAAACGGATCCGACGTCGATGACCGGATGGTATAGCTCAGTGCGTTGTTGAAATGGGGGCGGGTGTAGTCCTCAATAATCTGAGCCTGCTGGACCGGGTCGTCCACCGAACCCAAAATATCGTTCAAAAACAGATCCTGGAAGCCGTCCAGCGTGTCTGGATTGGACACGGTGATGTCGATCATGTCAATGATCGAAGACAGCGATTCCGTATGGCGTAACTCGAATCGATACCGTGCCCCGCCTCTTCCTCGCAGCGTGAGCAGCAGAGCATCCCTTCTGGCGGCCAAAAGAGAAAACGAAATCTGACTTTTCGCGTCGTAGAGATTGGATAGTCTATCGAGGCGTCCCAGGGGAAAGGTCAGATAGGGATAGGAGAGGCTGGCAGACATCTCCCACTGTGCGGAGGTGAATCCGCCCAGACCTCCAATGTCCGCTGCCAGCGAGCCCTTAGTTCCGAGTTGGAAGGCCTCGCCACCTCCAAACAGATTCAGGTTGGAATACGTGACTCCAAGTCCGGCACCCAATTCATTGTCCGTATCTGCGAGATCGCCGCTTCGCTGGAGCATGAATGTTTCAAACCTGAACCGGTGGCGGATGCGGGTTTGAAGATTCAGTTGGTGATTGAGGCGGATCTCGCCGGAGTACGTGGAATCAGAAACTGGTGTCTCGACAGCCGTGAACGAGAACACGCCACTTGCGTCGAGGCGGCGCTTGGTCGCGAGCAACCTGCTCAGATCGTACTGATCTCCTGGCCTGAACTGAAGCGTGCGCTTGAGCAGTCCAAAATTCAGCTTTTTTTCAGTGGTGAACCGGGCGGACGCCTTGCCACCGGGTATGTCAGGATCGGAGGAGTCCAGGAAGGTAGAATCTGAACGGGAAGCCACCCCATCCTGAGGTCCCGTCACGACGAAATTCACGTCGCCGAATCTGAAGCGGGGGCCCTTGTTCACAAACAGGGTGAAATCGAAAGAGTCAGGTCTGGCAGGAAATACCCTGCCGTGAATCGAATCTCGCGTGACAACGGCGTATCCTTGATTCCTCAGGAATCTAATCAGACGCAGGCGTTCTTCTTCCAGCATCGGCTCCGAATAGCGTAGCCTTCGGGGTCGCCATGACAGGGAATCCTCAGGATCCAATTCGCCAGGTGACAACAGAGAGTTGCGGTAGATGTCCCGTTTTTCTTCCGCGCTCAGCTCATCCAGGCCCACATAATTGAAGTTTCGGATGTACGTAGCCGGTCCCTCATCGATCACGAATTCGACACGGACTCTGTCTGCTCTGCTCTCTTGAAATACGGAAGCCGTGATCTTCGCCTGCCGAAAGCCCTCGCGCTCGTAAAACAGGCGGAGCTGTTCGAGGTCGGCCTGGAGGACAGAATCATTGAAGAGGGCAGGGGGCTCGCCGGTGGCCATGAACACGCGGCCAACAGCTCCGCCTCCCAGGGGTCCGGACCCGAACTGATAGAGCCATCGCCACCACATCAATCCCGGCACACCGATCAGGCGCCGATTGCGCCGAGTGCGGACGTACAGAGAGAGGTCGTCGTTCGAAAAAAAGTCGTTGCCAGAAAACACGACCGCCGTAACAAGCAGACTGTCGTGTACGGAATAATCCTGTGCAGACGACGTTGACGGAGAAAACGCCTTCAGCGCCAAGCATAATCCCAGAAGACACTTGGCCGCGGTGTTCGGGATGCTACTCCTCTTCGAAAAAGAAATCGTCGTTCTGGGTAGGAAAGTCCGGCCATACCTCTTCAATACTTTCGTAGGGTTCACCGTCGTCTTCCATGGCATTCAGGTTGTCAACAACTCCCGCGGGGGAGCCTGTGCGCTCTGCATAGTCGATCAACTCCAGCCGCGTCGCGGGCCATGGAGCATCTTCTAGATGTGATGCGAGGTCTAAGGTCCAGTACATTTATAGATAAAATCGTTTTTCGGTGACCGATGGATGACAATAGGACGCTCATCGGAAAATTGCAAGGAGGAGATCAGCGTTTAGTGATTCTTCCTAAACGGCTTTCAAAAGCTGAATTCGCCACAGAATAGGCTCTAGTCGAACAAGAAAGTTGTACTCTCGGCCTCTTTCAGTAGTCTCTCATACTCTGAGGGAGTTACAGAAGGGGCGAGGAAGTAGATGGGATTCAACGATTTACCATCCAGATCGCGAACTTCGTAATGAAGATGCGGAGCTTCAGAGAGGCCGGTATTGCCGCTGTAGCCCAGCAGATCTCCACGCTTAATTTTATTTCCTCTTCGGATTCCCGGAGCAATTTTCGATAGATGCGCGAAAACGGTCACGTATCCAGCAATCTTATGCTCAACTTTGACAAACCGTCCCAGTCCGCCGCCGGACTTCGCATCCTTGATGACGCCGTCGCCGGTAGCAAATACGGGTGATCCGACCGGAGCATGAAAATCAAGGCCCGGATGCATCCGGCTGACTTTGAGTACGGGATGAAATCGAATGCCGAAACCAGAGGTGATCCGTCCATTCACCGGCTGAATGGCTGGCATCTGAGAAAGTTGGATGGAATGCGAAGCCGCGAGATCTTTCAGCTCACGATAGCTGTCGTTTTGAAGCAGCAACAGACGCTCTAGGCGATCAATTTTAGTCGCATTTTCAGTCAAAATATCCGATGTAGTGCTCCCGAACCGGCTGAATTCAGGATATGGATCGCTTCCTCCAACGCCGACCTGAGCCACATCGTCAGAGATTGTTTTGGCATTGAACAGTACGCGATACAGATCTTGATCGGTGTCCCGGATCGCCATCAGATCTCCGGTCACATTGTCGATTCGCTTGTTGACTGACTCCAACTGCCGTTGCAAGGCCTCATTTTCGTCAAGAAGCGCCACTTCCTGAGGGCTCTGAACTACCTGATCAAGGCCCCACGTGAGTGTTGCAGCGACCACAAGGCCGATCAGCAGGATCGCACTTACGCGTACGAATATTTTCCGCCGGGAATCCACTACCTCAACGAATGAGCATGACTCATTGTCAAAGATGTAGGTATTTGTTTTAGGCATGCGGAACTGTGGGTGGTATCACCAAAAACGTGGGAGGCGGAATATAGCCGAAAACAGATCTCGGATCAATCCTGCGTATTCGGTTCAAAGGCATTATAAACGGAAAATTAATCTGGACCTTCAGCGGCAATTATCGCGTCAACTTCAATTTCCCCGAGCATTTCAGGGTCGATGAGGGCAGACACCTCTACCATCGCAGAAGCCAGGCGAATCTTCGAAAAAAACGTGCCATGCGCCCTACCGACTTCCTCCCAGTCTTTCATGCGCGTAACGTACATCCTCGTTCGCACCACATCGGTCATGGAAGCGCCTGCTTTCTCCAATGCGGATTCGATGTTCGACAGTATCTGCATGGTCTGAGCATAGGCATCACCCGCGCCGACGAGGATGCCGTCCTCGTTGGTTGCCGTCGTTCCAGATACCATCACCCACGCTCCGACACGAACGGCCCGAGAATAGCCGATCAATGGCTCCCATTTTGCCCCTGAACTGATCAGATGTCTTTTCATCGGGGTAGTCGTCTAAGCACGATCAGTGAAAGGTCATCGCTGGGACGGGCACTCCGTACAAAATCTTCGACCGATTCCAGGATGCGATCTCCCAACGATCTGCCGCTCACACCATGAGTAAACTGGATGAGATCCGTGAAACGCTCATCTGAATAGAACCGACCAATTTCATTTCGAGCCTCTGTCACGCCATCGGAATAGATGACCATAAGGTCGTTTTCGCGTAGATCCAAGGTCGTCGATTTGAAGGAGACATCTGAACTCAGTCCGATCGCGGGGTCACCTCGATCCAGACTTTCCAGCCCATTCTCCCTGATGATGAATGGTGGGTGATGGCCAGCGTTGATGAAGCTTACCCGTCCCGAGTTTGCGGTGAGGTCGAGATGGATGAGTGATACGAAACGATCGGGGAGTCCGTCCCGTCGGATTATTCTATTGAGTTTCGCACCACGCTTGGACAGGTCGTCTTCGTCGGGAGCAATTGCGCGTATAGTGGCCTGCATTTTCGCAGCCAGGAGCGCCGCCGCCAAGCCTTTTCCGGCAACATCACCTAGTGTTACCGCCAGCCTGTTCTCATCCAGCTCGAGATAGTCGACGAGGTTACCCGCGACGTCGTTGGCTGGAGAGGAGTGAAACCACAATTCCCATCCGGGGAGGGAGGGGTTCGTCACGGGCATGATGGCCAGCTGGACTGCGCGTCCTTCCTGTAATTCATCTTTCGCTACGGTCTTGTCCTTGAGCTCAAGTCCGAGGAGGAAGAGGAGAATGAGAAAGGCTAGAAATGATTCACCACCATCTCCCGAAAGGCCGCCCCAGGCCAAAAAGGCAGCCATTAAGACAACAAGGCGTCTGGCCGGAGTCAGCTTCAGGAAGAGTCCGCGAGCCATGTAGTACGTGGAAAAAAAGCTCTTCTTGAACGGTCCCATCTGCGCCATTTTGGCGCGCTCTTCGTCGGTTACGTAAAAATCGTAGGTCTCCCTGAAATCCCTCTTTAAAGAGAGCAGGAATGTCGCTCGCCCGGAAATCATCGATTACCGATTGCGTGTATCGGGTGGCATTGTCTACCGTCTCTTTAAATGTGTTGGACGCTTTGCTCATGAAATAGGCGGCACTCCACTCGGCTGATGATCGCATGTACGAGAAGAATACGCATTGGGTGCGAGATGATAATTGAGTGGCCTAACATTGTTCATATCTCGTACATTCGGGAGCCATTGTCACCAATCTTTAATACTCGCCATGGACTGGATCGTCCTACTGCCTCCCGTATTGGCCATCGTGCTTGCACTCTGGACCAAGGAAGTCTATCTGTCTTTGCTGGCTGGACTCTGGTTGGGAGCGACGATTCTTGTAGGCGGTAACCCGATTCTCGGGCTGAGGGAACTCATCGATCAACTCGTGGCAGTTTTTGAAGAAGCGGGAAATGTTCGAATCCTGCTCTTCAGTCTCCTGGTTGGAGGCTTGATCGCCCTCGTGCAGGGATCGGGCGGAGTCGAGGGATTCATCAGATGGGCTTCCAATCGTGGATGGGGGCAAACGAGACGTGGAGCAGAGTTTCTGGCATGGGCTATCGGCATGGTGATCTTTGTGGAGTCAAGTATTACCTGTCTAATCGTCGGGGCCATCAATCGCCCCCTGTTTGACAGGCTGAAAATCCCTAGAGAAAAACTCGCTTTTTACTGCGATACGACGAGCGCGGCTGTCTGTATGTCAATTCCCCTGAATGGCTGGGGAGCATTCGTACTTGGATTGCTGGCTGCGCAGGGAATGACGGATGGAGCGGTCGGATTGTTGGCAACGGCTGTCCTTTTGAATTTTTATGCCTTGTTTGCCATCGGCTTTGCATTGCTACTGGCATTGACCGGTTGGCGCTTCGGATCCATGAAAACTGCAGAGATCAGAGCAGAGACAACGGGCGAATTGCTGGCACCGGGAGCCGTCCCGCTGGTTGCCGCTGAAATCGTTGAGCTGGAGCCCGTCGAAGCATCCGGTAACCGAGCGCGACACCTTATTGTGCCGATTTTAGTGATGGTTGGGATGATTTTCTTCGGCCTGTATGTCACCGGAGAGGGTCAGATCATGAAAGGAAGCGGTTCGACCTCCGTTCTGTGGGCGGTTATTGCCGCTGTCTCTGTGGCGATGGTCCTATACGCGCTGCCCGGCTCGGGTCGCGATGGGAAGGTTTTGATGAAACCGACAGAGTCGATGGCGCTGGTGCTGAAAGGCTCCGGTGGCCTGGTCGGTATGGTTGTGTTGGTCGCGCTTGCGTTTGCGCTCGGGCAGGTTTCCCGAGCCCTGGAAATGGGTCCTTACATCATTGGTGTGGTAGGTACGGGATGGCCAACCTGGTGGCTGCCGGCGATGATTTTCATTGTGGGTGGATTTGTATCGTTCACTCTCGGGTCCTCCTGGACAGGCTTCGCCATTCTGATCCCGATCGCTCTTCCACTTGCTGAGGGACTCGGAATATCCATGCCACTCATGCTGGGTGCAGTATTGGCCGGAGGCGTTTTCGGAGACCATGCTTCACCCCTCTCTGACACCTCTCTGATAGCGAGTATGTCCGCTGCCTCGGACCACGTAGACCACATCAATACACAGTTACCTTATGCCCTGGTCCTGGCGGGATTTTCGATCCTGGCGTTTTTGATCGCAGGCATTCTGTTGTAGCGAAACGTTCGTATGAAAGGTCTTGACGACAGAGTGTTCGGATCCTGGGTTCTGCTCACCATGGGCGCTGCAGTGTTCGGGATGTTGTTCGCCATCGCTACGTCCATGAGCGGCTTGGTCATCGATGGGCAACTGAAGAACGGTCCCCAGGTGTGGTTAGTCGGATTGGCATCGTTCGCAGGTTTCTTGATGACGGCTGCGCGCGTAAGAGCTTCAATGAGAAAAGCAGATCAAGAATCGACCCCGAACAAATAGGACCTTGCCCGGTTTAGATAACGGTGTTAAGTTAAGGTCGCTGCCATACCCGTTGGGAGCACCATTTCTGGGGAACGATGTGTTAGGTGGAGCCCCACAGTGAAACAGACAATTGATGAACGATAGTCGTCCGAATACGACGAATAGCGGCGATCTTGCCCCGCTTTCAGCCTACGAAAAGGCAGCAACCGAGGGGATTGACCCTCGATGCATCCCTCAAAATTTGGATGGCGTTCCTCCCGTAGGTAGCGACATTGTTTCGCCCCACTACTCGGACGAACACAACGGCAATTGGCGGATATTATTTGAACGTCAGATGGAACTGCTCCCCGGACGCGCCGGGACGGCACTTTTGGATGGTGTCCGTATTTTGGGCATGGACAGCTCTGGGATTCCCGCTCTTTCTGATCTGAGTGCTGCGCTGGAGGCGGCGACGCGCTGGCGTCTCGCTCGAATTCCGGGCCTGCTACACGAGAAAGATTTTTTCACTCTGTTGTCGAAACGACTATTTCCATCGACCGACTATATCAGAGAAAAAAACGAGTTGGATTACACTCCAGCGCCCGATTGCTTCCATGACATGTTCGGTCACATGCCCATGTTGACCCATCCCGCGGTTGCCGACTTTTATCAATTATTCGGACAGTCGGCACTTCACGCGAAGGGAATTCAGCGGACCTACCTCGAACGTCTCCACTGGTTCACCATTGAGTTCGGCCTGATTCGGCAGCCCAATGGATTACGCGTGTTCGGCGCCGGCATCATTTCTTCAAAAGAGGAGATGAGTAACGCCCTTTCGGACAGGGTAGAGGTCAGGGACTTCTCCCTTGAGAGCGTTATCAATCAGGACTACGAAGTCTGGCATCTCCAACCCATTCTCTATGCGCTCGATTCCTTCGATCAGCTCGCGGATGAATTTCGCCACTGGTCGAATCGCCAGGGAATTGCAGCCTGATCGATCTGATTTTGGGATCACCTCGGAGGGACGGCGTTGAACGCTCTTGAATCTGTTTCTCCACTGCGAGGACACTCGATGATTCGTTGTTCGGTTGAATAATCCCCCAATGGGTCCCACAAACCACATTGATCCTACAGAGGAAATGGATCCTACAGACGAAATGGATCCCAAAGACAGGGCCACGCCAACCCGCGCGAAGTGGATTGCCGAAGCCTGTGCTCGTTTGCAGGGCTGCGGTATCGAGAATCCAAGAAGGGATGCCGAATGGCTGATGGAAGACGTTCTAAACGTGGATCGCCTGCACATTCTGACACGTCCGGACGAGCGGATCACTGATACCGAGCTGGACCTTCTGGACGAGTATCTGCTGCGACGAGAAAAAAGAGAGCCGATCCAGTACATCACGGGAAAAGGCTACTTCTACGGACGAGAATTCAAGGTTTCCCCAGGTGTTCTCATCCCGCGGCCAGAAACCGAACTGCTGGTCGAGTGGGCCATCCAGGAAGTGAGAGCCGGCAACCGCGAGAGGGTTCTTGATCTCGGAACCGGATCTGGATGTATTCTTATTTCGATTGATCTGGAAGTGGGTGGTCTTTCGTGCGCTGGTGCCGATGTTTCTGAAGAGGCGCTTCGAGTAGCCCGGTCCAACGCTGAACGCCTTGGCGCCCGTGTGAAAATGCTACAGGTCGACATCCTGTCTGCGGGGGCGCTCGAAAAATTACCGGGACGTATTGACGTACTGGTCTCAAACCCCCCGTACATCCCTTCGTCGGAGCGAGAGTCGCTCGATCCAGAGGTTCGTGACTTTGAACCCGAGGGTGCCCTTTTTGTCGGCCGTGATCCGCTTTTATATTATCGGGCGATCAGTCGGCTCGCGCCTCGTATCCTTGTACCTGGTGGAGTTCTCGGGGTCGAGGTTCACGCGGATCACGGCCGTGAGGTCGCGGCCTTGTTCACTGACACGGGATTTCATGACGTTAAGATTAAACAGGACCTGGCCGGTCGGAACAGGCTGGTTTCTGCACGGCACTGATCGGGTCGTCCAGCATGGTTGCGCTCGCCTTTTTGTACTGCTGCGTTGGTTTAAGCAACTACTGAGGAGGTCGATCACATTAGTATTAAGCGCTTTAGTGTTGCAATAACATTGTTTTCAAGTAGAAAAATTGCCGTAATCGGGACCCTGTTGTCATGGTCTCTCCTTGTGGCGGGCTGTACTCAGACCCGTCAGGTATCTTCAGTGCCCGCTCGGACTCACGTGGAGACCGTCGCGTTCACCAGTATGGCCGAACGCCTGGATATTATTGATCGCGCTACGTTTACACTCATCAGTGCGAATTTTTCCATCACACTGGCAAACGACCGGATTGGATTGGTCCAGACGGATTTCGTATCCGTGTCCACAGTGCAAAGAGCCATCGCGGATTCTCTCGCTCCCCATCCCGATCTCGAGAACATCTTGATTCGAGTTTCGGTCAACGCTGATCAGCGTGATGAGACCGTATTCGTGCAGGTGAAGGGTACCTTCCAGCGAATAGGCGGTGATGTTAGTCAGGCAGACAATTTAATCGGTCTGTACTGGCTGGAGAAGCTCGCAAGCAAGATGGCGGCCGAAGTAGAGGCGCCATTTAACCATCAACTGTCCGATTCTACGTATTCGAGACTCATTATCGAAAGTCAATAGATTCCGGTAGAGCAGAAGAGTCCAGGCCTCAGCGGTGTAATAAAAGCTGGCGGCATCATTCTGGCGGTGTTATTTGCCGTTACCTTGGCGTTTGGGGCCTTCGGTCCAAGTTCGTCAGGTGCTCCCGCACAGTAGGAGCCTGCATTCAACCGCTGCAGAATCGACCCGGCCTATGACACCCGCGAGAGGCTGTCTCAAGAGAAAGAACCACGCCTAACTACGCAGAAAGGGAGAACGTCAAATGAGGGAAATCCTTGCGGGGCAATCTGATATGGAACCCAGTGGGCGATTTGGGTTAAGAGAAGCAGCCCGAAACGTCGATCTCTATGCCTCGAATTGCACTTATTCAACAGTCAGCGAACCGGAACCCCGCCGCTAACTTGCAGCTTGGTCTCGATAACGCACGAACCGCGATCGGTGAAGGCGCCGACATTCTGGTGTTTCCTGAATTATCGTTTCAAACCTTTTTTCCCCAGAAGCGATTGCAGGGTGACCGTCTCAAATTTTCCGAGCCCATTCCGGGTCCGACCACGGTGGCGTTTTCTTCCCTGGCCGAACAACACGGGGTGGTAATCGTCCCGAATCTGTTCGAGCGGGCCGGAGAACGTGCTTACGATTCTTCTCCTGTGATTGACGCGGACGGAACCATTCTGGGCACCACCCGGATGATGCATATTACTCAGTACGAAGGGTTCTTCGAGCAGGACTATTATGACGCGGGGGACGGGGGGGCTCCCGTCTATGAGACGAGACACGGGCGGATTGGCGTCTCTATTTGTTACGATCGTCACTATCCCGAACATCTCCGGTCAATGGCTTTACAAGGCGCCGATCCTATACTCGTGCCTCAGGCCGGGGCGGCCGAAGAATGGCCAGAAGGTGTTTTTGAGGCTGAATTACAGGCTGCTTCGTTTCAGAATGGATTCTTCATGGCGCTGTGCAATCGAGTTGGTGAGGAAGAAGTCCTGACGTTTGCCGGTGAATCTTTTGTCACAAATCCCCGTGGACAGGTCGTCTCGCAGGCGCCGAAAGGTGAGGATTTTATTCTTTACGCCGATCTGAATTTTGAAGAAGTGGCCGTTTCGCCCGCCCGAACTTTGTTTTTGGCTCATCGAAGGGCCGATCAATACGTTGACGGCGCTGTGGCCGTCAAAGAACTATCTTCACCCCTAAATTCTTAAGTGCAGGTGACTTCAATCGACACACGTGACTTGAATCAGTACCAGAATTGATGGCCAGAAATCGAAAAATTGAAACTGTTGTCATTCTTGAATCCCGATTTCAACTCGAGGATCGTCGAGTTTGGTTCGGGAAGGCGAAATTATTGGCCGAGCGGATCGTCTTGAAAGGATGGGGCTACTCGAAACGCATTCCATTGGCATCGATTCGCGAGGTTCGCTGGTCCTCGGACATTCTGGTCCTGGTGTGTGACGATTCCGAGGAAGTGGAGCTGATCATTTCAAGCGCCGCGCTGTGGAAGTACGAACTTCAGGCTAGATGCGGGCTGAAGGATGTGGCCGCCGGATCATTCATTGACCGTCGAGACGGGAGCGAGGAATCCAGTTCGGATCAGGACAACGGGGTGGATAGCTCCCAAACGGAATCAGAAGCCGATGGCGCGGCTGAAGTTGATGGCACCAATAAGGGCCTGTCACAACCTGCCGACGAAGATCAGGATTCTAAAAACAGCAACTCCTATCGCATAAGATCGGCATACGCCGAAGATCGCCCGGGATCCTCAGGTAGGTAGTCTCCGAGGGTGGTCAACCTACTTCTTTTTAGACTGCATAAAGTCTTCGAACGACATTTCCCGAAATGACTCGGACCCAACGAAGTGCAGCACGTCGAAAAAATCCTGGTACGCGTGAAATCCCTGCAGCCGTGTGATGTAGCCGCCACCGGGTTCAAGAAAGATGGTGGTCGGTGTCGCATTCGCCCCCAGGCCCTCTGAGAGCATTTGAGAGCTGAGCGTGTATCCCCTGTAAGCGACGGAGTCAGACTTAAGATCGATATTCAGGCG
>CALBJU010000103.1 GCA_937893205.1 uncultured Bacteroidota bacterium | reverse complement strand
CTCTGGGACCTGTTCGGCAGAGAATAAAGATTTACACCCGTTGTCACGGTAAGCTTATCCGATATCAAATCCAGAGTTGATTCGATATAGGTACTGAGTTCTGTCAGATCTTCCGTCTGACTGGTGAAGCCTGTGAAAATATCATCCAGCGTGAAGGCGAGCGTGGATTCGCGAAAAGTCGAGCCAGCCGAAATGTTACCGCGGTCAAGCAGATAGGTCAGCTTAAGGCTGATATCGGTGCTCTCGATCGAAGAGACCCTCTCGGGAGCCGATTCCGGACCGAATTCATTGGTCATTTCCGAGCGCCCACCCGTCAGCTTGGCGACGATCGGGAAACGGTTGGAGCGGTACGTATAGGATCCTCCAAATACAGTGTTGGTCCAGGCGACCTCCGTGCTGTCATTAATGGCGGCAGCCTCTACTTCACCAAACACGGATTTTCTCGTGCCCGCTATGTCGCCACGGTCGTCCGTGTCCAGCACGGTGAAAGATAGCTCGTGACTCGCCCCGAGGAGAGCATGAATCTTCCCAAAGCGATCTCCGAAGCGGTAGGGCATGCGTTGTCCGAAGAGGTTTGGCATGATCTCCTCTACCAGCGACTGACGCACCGATACTATGGCCGAGACCCTTCCTTTGACGATCGGTCCTTCGATGGTCGCGGAGCTAAGAAACGGAGCGACAGAAAACGATCCCGCTACGTCCTGCTTGTTTCCGTTCCGTGCATGTACGTCCAGTATCGAAGAAACCCTCGTGCCGTAACTGGCTCCAAATCCACCGGTGTAGAAGTCGGCGCGGTCGACCAATTCCTCGGGGAATGCCGAATAAAAACTCAGGATGTGGAAGGGCTGATAGACCGGCAAGCCATCAATGAAAGCCAGATTCTGGTCGACCGCGCCCCCACGAACGAAAAATTGACCCCCTCGATCACCCTGAACGGTGACTCCAGGGACCGTTTGCAGGTAGGCCGCAAGATCGCCGGATACACCCGGTACGGGTACGCGCTGAATGGCGGCAGGAACGACCGTTTCGAGGCCAGCGGCTACGGTAGTAATACCG
>CALBJU010000102.1 GCA_937893205.1 uncultured Bacteroidota bacterium | reverse complement strand
GTTTCACCAGCTACCAAGGCGTTAACAATGGCTTCCTCGACAGCCTGCACGGTGGCCTCAATCAGTGGGTCCATGCTGGCATTCGGAAGCATCTAACCTCTGCGATATTCCCGCCTTCGTCTGCGTCTTCATTGGCTGTGGAGAACGTGATAAAAATATCTCCCGATCCGTTGGTCCCGAGGCCACCCATTCGGCCGATCCCCAGCGGCACTCGCCTTGCGAGGCGCTTCAACTGGTGAGGCATCAAGGGGGCGTCCGTTGCTACGACCACGATTATCGAACCGTCTCGCTCAGCACTGGGCCTGGCTGGCAGGAGATCTGTGATTTCGCGGCCGACTGGAACTCCCGCGATTGTCAGCCCTCTTCTTCCCCCGTAGTTTGCCTGAACCAGAACGCCCACTGTGAAATCCCCCGCACTCTGGCTAATCACGCGTGAGGCCGTGCCAATGCCGCATTTAAAACCGTGGCAGATCATGCCGGTGCCGCCCCCGACAGCTCCTTCGGTGACCGACCCCGTCGAGGCTCCGTTCAGCGCTGCAAGAGCATGCTCCTTCGTGACATGAAAGCCATTGATGTCGTTCAGAAAGCCGTCATAGGTCTCCGCCACAACGGGCAATGCCCAGGAAACACCGCTGCTGATTGGCTCTGTGACCAACCATTCCACCGCCGCATCTCGAACGACGCCCACGCTATGTGTGTTGGTGATCATTACCGGCCCGCCCAACATTCCGGATTCCTCCACCCAGGTGGTACCCGTCATTTCACCATTACCATTGAGCGAGTACCAGCCTGCAAACACCTGATCGTAACTCTTTCCCCTCGGGAGGATTGCCGTCACTCCGGTTCGGATGGGTCCTTTTCCGACGACGAGAGGACCGTCTCCCGAAATCAGCGTGGTATGGCCGACTTCGACACCATCCACATCGGTGATCGCGTTGAGTGGTCCGGGGGTCCCTTCGAAAGGAACACCCAGATCGCGTGCTCTGGGCTTGTTCTGCGCCATGCCGGAGATTGGGATTAATGTGGATCCAAGTACAAGGAGGAGTACTCCTGTCCGTAGAATCGTGAACGCTGCTCTCATAGTAAACCTCGGCTCGGTGGAATCTCACAACAGTGGCGGGGAATGTTGAATAACCCCAGTACGGCGCTGAAGATAGGAACTGTCGGTAGAGTCCTATCTGATATGCGAGACGAGACGGGTGGCGGAGCTGCTCTGACTTGAAACGCGGATGATATACATACCATCGGCCAGCTGTGAGCCATCTACTATTAGATCTTGGGTATCGCCGGCCGTAACCCATCCCTCGAAGAGGGTGGCAATCTTACGTCCAAGAACGTCGAAGAGCGACGCGTCAACGTGTTCGGAAAAAATCGGTGTTAGCGTGAGCCGAGCATTAGAGACAAACGGATTCGGATAAACAGAGCTCAAACTGAACGCCTGTTCGGGAAGGCCAATCGTTGCTGTACTGGTAATCAGAAAGTCTCCCCTGATCTGCCACAGCTCTCGCCCATACTCCGGAGTAGAGGCTGAAAAAAACACGAAGTCATCTGTGTTTCCGCCGGGGTCGGGGTTCGAGCCCACGTTTCCTGGAAGAATATCGGCTAGCAAGAGCGTGCCTTGCGGGGTTCCATCCGACATCCAGAACTCACGACCGTATGCTTCGTGATTGATAGAATAAATGATCTTGTTCTCGAATGTCGCCAGAAGCTCCAGGTCAAGCTCGTGATTTTCAGCCCAGCCGAAATCCGACCATAGGGTGAGTGTTCCGCTCGCAGTCCCATCAGTCACCCAGAGTACTCGCTTCCTCGCCGAATTGAGCGCCGTAAAGAAGACCAGGCCGTTGTGGCTCAACAGATCCAGCGGATCACTCCCGTCTCTACCGATGAACAGGTCCGTGAGTACACGGGTACCCTGTGGCGTGCCGTCTGTGGTAAACAATTCTCGCCCAATCTCTCCCTGCCTTCCGGCAAATATTGCTATGTCACCAATGACGTGCGGCGCCGATCCAAAGGACGGCATGTTCGCGATCGTGGCTGTGCCACCTGCCGTCCCGTCAGTCGCCAGAAAATGCTGGCCATCGGTGAACAACAGCTTCTCGCCGAGATGCGCGCTGAGGTAGGGGGTAAGGAGTAGCGATCGCCCAAAAAGTCGCTCTCCCGGACCGAAATCAGTCAGCGGAAATACATTTCCATCCACGAGTACAATCCAGGCATCGCGGGTTTTCCCGATAACCTGAATGTTGGACGTGGACTCTCCCGGCCCCCAGACCAACGACATACGTTCAGCAGATATATCGACGGACCAGAATGAGTTGCCAGCCTGCTCCGTGCGGAGAGCAACCAGAATGTCATCTCCGCTCGCAACTGAATTGGTAACGTCCTCCACGACCTCTCCTGCAGTAGCGAACTCGGACCAGTTATCGAGCGTGGTGTTGAAGTAAATAATGCTTTCATTCTGAATCCAAACGTGATTTGGTCCAACTTCCCCGAGATAGTCCGTATCCGAGTGCGCCGAACCCTCCCTTGCGTCCGAAATGAGCTCGGTTCCACCCGAGGTCCCATTTGACCTCCATAATTCGCGACCAGCGATGCTGTCGTTTGCCTCAAAGAAGACGGCACCTGGTGTTGATACAATATCTCGGACACGCGAATCTGAAGTTCCGGAGTTCACGAATAGTGTTTGCGGATCACCGCCACTCGTCGGATCAATCAGACTGAGTTGAGATCCACCCTGGTCGGTAGCGGCCGAAACGATCACACCATTGTCGCTCAGCGTGGCATATGCGGGGAAACTACCGCCGGGGCCCTCAAATAAGTCTGCAGCCAACATCGTTCCCTCCGATGTGCCGTCCGACTTCCATAGCTCTACTCCATGAATTCCGTCATCGGCACGGAAATAAATCTCATTGTCGATGAGGCGAAATCTCTCAGGATCACTCGACATCGAACCGGGATAAATATCCTTGACAAGGAAAGTGCCGTCCTTTGTCCCGTCGGTTCTCCACAATTCATCACCCAGTTCAGCGCTTCGCATCGAGAAAACCATGAGGTCGTCCAGGGATGCCATGTAGTCTGGGTAAATCCATTCTTGGGAGGACTGGATTATTCGTGTTCCTTCCTTCGTGCCATCGGTGCTTATCAACTGGCGAGGATCGTTCCAGGAGGCTGAAAAAATAATGATTTTATCTCCGATGGTCCCGATTCTCGCTGTATCCAGGCCCTCGTTTTCCGAGGTCAAATTTCTCAGAAACACCTCTCCAGTCGATGGGGACCAACTGTACAGGGCGTAACGCACTTCATCGGAGCGTTTCAGGAAGATGAATGTGTCGCGCGTACGTCCAAAAATCTGCCGCCAACCCGAAGCGTCCATACTCAACTGCTCGGTCACTCTTCCGTCGATGGACGTACGCCACATCTCATTTCCCAAGTTGCGATTATAAACCAAATAATAGAGCGAATCTCCAAACACGAAAGGCTCGTAAATCGAGTCGCCCATATCGTTGCAGCAGTCATCGACGGGCGTGATAATGCTCTCGCCGGGCCGGATGTACATCAACTCGCCTGGTAAAGGGAGATTTAAGACAAAAAAATGGCTTCATCAGTCGGAATCGAGTCGCGCAGATAGCTGTTCCGCCCGAACGGAAAGCGTAGTTCTTTTTGATTCCTGGTGGTCGTGCAAAAATGTTCGGCTTCTGTAGAAGTCTTCCTGAATAGCATAACCTTCGATATTTAGTCAACATGGAGAGCCAAGTCTCCCGCGAGTTCAGCCCAAGCTCCAATAAACCCAGACCTATCGCCTCGAATGTCACAGAAGTATGACGAGATTGTAGGAATTGTAAAGCAGTCAGATTGGCCTCAGCGACCAATTCTCCGAAAAACCAGTGTTGTCACCAGTCCAACAATTGCGAAGGCAGCAACGACGCCGAATACGTGTTGATGCCCAAGGGCACCTGGAGATCGATCGATCAAATATCCCATCAGGGGACCGAAGAAAATGTCAGGAGTGTAGCCGATTACTGAGACCAGGCCGACCGCGCTGCCCGTGATTTTCCATGGAACGTGCGCCTCTTCAAACAGGGCGAAGTAGATACCCCGCAGGGCATAGATTCCGACGCTTGTTCCGGCGACAATTGCAACGAACATCCAAGGGATTCCGGGCTCTAGAACGCCCATTGAGATCGCCAGACTCCCCACGATCAGTATGCCAAAACTGATGATAATCACACGTGACGAACTGACACGATCAGCGAGCAGCCCGGCGCCCATGGCCGCAAACGGCCGAATCCAGAATGAAATCGTTCCAATCCGGGCAGCAGCTACATCGTCGTATCCGAAAGCATCGCGCGCGAAGAGGGAGAAATCATCGGTACTCTTGTAGCCGACGTAGGCACAGATCACAATGATGGCTTGCAGCCATACCTTCCGCATGCTCATAACCTTCCGCATCCCTTTGAGCGTGAAGTTGCTGGTGGTATCGGAACGACCCTCGGGATCAGCCTGGGGCTCGGGGACGATAAACCACACCAGAGCGGCGACTCCCAAAACCAACGCCGTGAAAAGCCAGATAATCTGGTTCAGCGCCGCTCTACGTTCCCCAAGGGTCGCCGAAGCAACGTCTACCGGCAACAACGAGGCAAATACAACCACCGAAACGGAAGCCAGTATCGCGGCGAATAACCCACGCCCACCATCCAGAAATCCAAAGGCTCGGCCT
>CALBJU010000101.1 GCA_937893205.1 uncultured Bacteroidota bacterium | reverse complement strand
CGATCACTACGCCGCTGATCGGCGAGACGATGGTGGCATAGCCGAGATTTCTTTCGGCTCGTTCCACCCCGATTTCGGACGATATGATACTTGCTTTGGCCAGATCCAGATTATACTTGACCTGGTTGAACTCCACTTCGGTAGTAAAACTTTTCTCGTAAAGATTTTTTACGCGGTCAAACTCGGTCTGGGAAAAATTCAGCTGGGCTCGGTTACGATTCAGCGTCGTGCGCGCATCTTTCAGCGAGCTGGCGAGAAGAGTTGTGTCAATTCGTGCAATGATCTGTCCCCGTCGGACGCGATCATTGAAATCGACATAAATCCGGTTCACAATCCCGGACACCTGCGTTCCAATCTGGACGGTGGTAACAGCACCCAAATTTCCGGTCGAAGCCACCACAGATTCCAGATCACCGGTTTCAAGCGTGACAAATCGATATTCCATTCTGGCTTCCGCTTCTGCGCTGTTGGTGTACCACACCACCCCGACTACGACAACTAGAACTACTGTAAAAGCGATAAATTTTTTCATTTGGCCATGCCGATCGTCGGCAAACTGAGAATTGGTTAGTACTGAAGCCTGTTGAGGGGCTTTAATTGGAAGCCGATGAGTCGGGCCTTGTAGATCCTCGACGCCGCGTGCTGTCGCGTCTGGCCGACTCGGGAAGAGTCGTCATCCGGTCAAACAATGGAGTGATCTGTGGAATCTGATCCGAACTCAAGAGCAGCAACATCTCTTCCCTCATGGCCTCCATCAAATCGACACGATGTCGCCTGTAATGTTGGAGGTGCGGATTCAAGGTGTCCTGATAAGCATCGGCCAACTCGCGCAGCGCGAGCTCCTGGGCTTCGTCGGTCGGATCGATGTATCTGTCGATCATCGAATAAAGCCCGCCCTGGCGTCGCATTTCGGCTCGCTGCGCGTCTCTTCTATTGTGAAGCATGCTCCACCCCAGCGCTCCGACGACGACTCCGATGAGAAGCGTCCCGATGAGTACAGATATTGATTTGGAAGACAGTTTCATGATGGTGATATAAGCCCTAGTGGTCCTCTATGGTCGGGTCGTAGGCCGCAGCAACCGTGACGGGATGCAGGCCTAAAACCATTTCCGTGGTCGACTGTGCGAACTCGTTCGTGCGCGACATTCGAAAATTGTATGCTGCCATGGCGAATATCAGCAACATGCCTGCCACGAAAACTGGCCGAAACCAGCTCATCAGCTCTAGCGAAAGGTTGTCGCCGTTCGACCAGCTTCTTCCCGTCGATCGGCGCACCGCACGTACGATGCGTTCCGTCGGCATCGACATCATCGATGCGTCCCGTTCACTATCAATCAGACTGCGAAGTGAGTCAATAAACTCGGGAGAGACTCCTGCTAGGTCCGAATCCCGGTCATGTGGTTGATACTCTTTCATGGTCATATACATTTGGAGGTGCGACTTTTACCGAAGCACCGTGGCGTCCCCAAGCTCCATTTTGAGTCGTTCTACTCCCCTCTTTAAGCGAGAAAGAACGGTCCCGTAGGGAATGTCCAGGACTCTCGCCGTTTCCTCTGTGCTCATATCCTCGACAAGTCGCAGGATAATTACCGAGCGTTGTTTTTCGGGAAGACTGTCGATTGCCTGCCGCAATATTTGGCTGTCTTCCTTCGTATCCAGATTTTCATCAGAGCGAGTAGCCGCTGCCAGTTCAACATTCTCAATCGTTGTCCAGGGCTGCATCCGCCGTCTCCGCTTCATCCTTCTGAGCGCATCCAGACTCTTATTGATCGCCATGCGAACAATGAAAGTTTTTAAGGAAGCGTCGCCCCGAAATGAGTGTAGCGACTGATGCAGCTTGATGAACACTTCCTGCACAACGTCATCCACTTCTGGAATCGCACCCAACATACCCGTTACCGTCCGGGACACTTCGTCCATGAACCGGTCAACGAGAATGCGAAACGCATTCTCGTTTCCTCCGACCGTCCCATCGATCAGTGTTTGATCCGAACTTTGGTTGTTGAACGTCAATTCTTCCCTGGATACATCTTTTACGAGATGCAAAGGATACAGCAGAGAAGGTGATATGGAGAGTACCAGCTGCAATTTAATAGGCTACTGAGGTGGCCGTCTTCGCTGTCCACCACCACGCTGTCCGCGGTTGCGACGCTGTGACTCCTGGATCTCCTGGTATTTCTCCAGTTGGTCTGCAGACAACAAGTCTGCGAGAGCTGTTAACGTTTCTTCTTGCATGGCGCCCATCTTTTCACGCATGCCTTCTCGTGACCCACTGGCTTGCATCGATGCGAACAGTTCGGTCCGCTTTTCCTGTTGCGCCCAAAGAAGATCTTTGACGCCCGGAGCCGCTTCTTCACTCAATTCGAGGGAAGCGACCAGCTCGACGAAAGTCGATTCAAACGCTTCTTTCTGTTCTTCGGCGGACAACCGCTGCCGGCCTTGCCCGAACACCGATCCCGCCATCACGACGGTCACCAGCGTCAGCATCGCGGCTCGATGCATAGCTTTTTTGGAGGAGTTCATTACTTAAGCCTGTTTTGTGATCATTTTGTTATTAGACGGTTCTGAATCCGTTACATTCCATCGAGATTGAGCCAGCCTTTCGCCCGGTGCGAACCCGTGGAGAGGCCCTGCGTTCGCGAAAATCGCAACTAGAAATCACAGCCGAAAATCACCGCCTACCGTGCCCAGGGAGTTCCGCATATACAACACACTGTCCAATTCGGTTGAACCG
>CALBJU010000100.1 GCA_937893205.1 uncultured Bacteroidota bacterium | reverse complement strand
CGGTTATGAGCGAATCGAAGAGAAGCTTGCTGCAGCTGGAATTGATATCACGCGAGTGAATTACGACGAATGGGCCGATCCAAACTAGGCCCTCATCCCGTATTTAGGTTGTGTTAGCAGACCCAAACCCAATCCATCAAAATCTAGCAGAAATCTGTACCCGACCGGTGTGAATGGTTTGCCCAGCAGCGGGTGCACGTCCATCATAGCCAATCGTTGCCGTCACAATGTCCGTGACACGTGCGTTGATAGACACGTGCCAGAGCCAGGAGTCACCCATTCCTCTTCCTTCGGTGAGTTCGTATTCCTGGAGTCCAGTACTTATCCCGTCAAGGCTGACGTGAGAAAATTCTAACCCACCTCGGATCAACATCCTGGATGTTGAAGAATACTGCCCATCAACGGGTACTCGGACTAGAGAGGCGCTGGTATCGCTGGTACGATCGTTTTTCCTGGAGAGATGCAGTGTAGCAGAAATCTGGAGCGGCTCCCGCACGCGTAAGGACACACCAGGAGAAATTTGATTAGTGATGATCTTGTAGCTTCTGGAGCTGAAGGATGTTGACGCAGACTCTTCGCCTGATCGCAAATACTCCACTCGCGTATTCCACCTCTGGCCCAGCGCTCTCCTGAAGCGAACGGATAAGATCTGACTCTCGGAACTCTGTAATCCAGATGCAAGGTCGGTCATTGTATTGACCTGCCGAAGGTTCACATCCAGATCCAATGTGCGGCTGAGTGGAAAAAAGGAGATTGTCTGGCTGACACGAAGCTTCCCGGTCAACGTGACTCCAGCACGCCGGAAGCTGGACATGCGTACGAAATAGAGATTGGATCTCTTCGCATCTCGAGATTTTTCATCTACCTCCAGTACAGTCCGCGCACCGATTCGCTGATACCACTTTCCCTTTCTGTTTGGGCGCCGCTCGAACCGGAGCGAGAGCGAAAGAGCGGTGACCGCCTCAAGGGAGTCAGTTGGAAAAAACGTCCTTACATACTCCCCCTCACCAGGGATCGTTTCCGGGATAAACTCGTCGAGTTGTCGCACTTCATCATGATTGCGGTCAATCCAGACGTACTGTCCTCTCTCTTGGCCAGTACGAATGAAGATTTCCTGCAGAGCTGCAGACCTCTCCGACTGCGCTCGATAGAACCAAAATATCCGATTGAAATTCGAGACCGATACCTCTCCTTCCACGCTCACCAGAAGGGCGTCTTCGCTGGCCGCGGAAGCACCTGCAGTGTCACTGGTCTGATTCCGGTAACCAACATCAACCCTGCCCTTGAACCGAGATCTGGCGGGGAATCCGATTCCGACCTGAACCGTCCGGATTGTTGCAGGCGGAAAATCATTAAGTGATTTTTCACGTCGGCGTTCCACCATCAGGTTAGAATTGAATGTCGATCCGACGAAACGCACACCCGTTCGA
>CALBJU010000099.1 GCA_937893205.1 uncultured Bacteroidota bacterium | reverse complement strand
TGTTCTGGTAAAAGAGACTTACTTGTGCATTCCAGGACGGCGACCAGTGTCTGCAGCTCCACTTCCAGGGGATAGGTGGGTGGTATAAAATCATCCACAACATCCTGTAGTATTCGTTGCGTCACACGACCTTTGCCGCGACCCTGTGATGCGGCTCTGAACTTGGCTCTTGTCAGAAGAGCTTCCATGTCGGCGCCAGAAAAAGTTCGTTCCCCGTTCAGGAGGGCGTCGGGAATCTCGCTCATTTTGAGCTTCACATTCGTTCGCTTCATCATCACCGTAAGAAGCTCTTCGCGCTCTTCTTTGGTTGAGGGATAGAACAGTGCGATATGCTCTTCGGCACGTCCCTGTCTCTTGAGGTCGACAGGCATGTAGTCGGGTCTGGCTGTCACCAGAAACCAGATCACGCGACCGCGATTTTTTGATTGAGACATGAACTGAGCGATCTGTCCGAATACCCGTTTGGATACACCGGAATCGCCGCCTGCATCGCGATTTCCGAGAGCAGCATCTGCCTCGTCGATCATCACTGCCACGGGCGTCATTGCCTGAAGCAACGTCAGAATCTTTTCGAGATTGGCCTCAGTCTGTCCCTGCCACCGCGAACGGAAGTTTTTAAGGGTGACCATCGGAATGCCGATTTCTCCCGCAAAACACATAATTGTGAACGTTTTCCCGCATCCTACGGGTCCGCTCACCAGATACCCCATGGGCATCACATCGGGTCGTCCAGCCTTCAGGGCCTTGGCCGCCTGCCGGAGGTGACTCTTTGCCTCCTTGTGACCGGCAACCATGTCCAGCGTGAGGTCGGTCTCCATGAATTCCAGCATCCCAAACGCTTCAGCCTCAATGAATTCCTTCTTCATCGAAGAAAGGACATCGAATGTCAGTTCGGTGTGATTCTCCAGCACGTCCGCGAGAATGGATCGCAGCTGAATTAGTCCGATACCGGCCGTATTGCTTGCGAGGGCAGCCGCGTCGACCTCAGAATGCTGAACCCAATCGCCTTCCTGGCCATCCAGGTAGGTGTCGACATACTCTCTTCGAGCCACTTTACCCGGAATCGGAATCTGGATTTCGGCCGTATAGGGGCTCTGAACGATCTGCTGATTCAGTTCGCTCAGGTTTTGGGTGATGAGGGCGATCGTAAAATCACTGTTCAGGAATAGTGGATCATGGGCCCATTTTTGAAGAAATACGAGCGCGTTGCGGTCCTCCGCGGAATACATCGACGCTTCAGCCATCGGAATGATGGTTTCGGCGTAGTCGATGATGCACGCAATGCGTTTTCCTTCTCCCAGTCTCAGTCGGAAATAATTCTCGAGCACCGAAAGTACCCGAACCGGATCCTTTGGCAATTTCTTCGCGAACTCCGTCCCGAAAATGGTATCGTAGCCAGAGAGAGCCCTGTTGAAGTCCTTTTGGGACGCGTTGTCCGCAAAGTGGATGCCGCTCGAGCGATCGTAGAACAGAATGATATCTCGAGCTGCGAACAACTCCTCGACCAGGAACTCGTGCAGAGAGACATAGGATCGATCGCCGTTCTCGCTTCTGCTCAACACCAGATCGCGAACATTTCCGTAAAGGATGAACTGCGTGAGCGTCTTGGTGAAGTACTTCCTCGCAAATTCCTTCGCCCAATCAGGGTAGTGAGCAGTGTACTTCTCCAGTAGGCTCGGTCCTGCGGGAGCTGGAACACTCATCGTAAGCGCGGCTCCATCACCATCTGAATTCACTTTTGGAGTTGCTACCTCAGAGGAAGAGTCACCCTGCGGCAACGCACTTGCCTTTGCCTCTTCCTTTTCTTCGTCCTGTTTGACCGTCTTATCAGTCATAATCCTTTCGCGTGGTTTGACTTGCGCGACCTGGCGCTCGACCCGGGTCAAACATCGTCTTCAACGATGATGCGCGGATTCGAGGAATCCGTACCTGAAGGCGCAATATACGGTAGACCCCCGCCTGGAAGTTGCACGCCGGTGTGTGCAATCTTTTCACGTGCCTTGCAGGTAGAATTCTGCGCGTTCTCTCAGATAGGACCCGAAGTGAGGGCGTGCCTCAGGCGATTGTTACCGCATCGTCCAGATACACATCTTGAATGGCATTCAGAATGCCGATTCCATCCTTCATAGGTCGTTGGAACGACTTGCGGCCCGAAATCAGTCCGGTTCCGCCCGCTCGTTTATTGATGACCGCTGTGCGAACGGCCTGCTGCAGATCATTGTCTCCAGATGCCCCTCCGGAGTTGATGAGGCCTGCTCGTCCCATATAGCCGTTGGCAACCTGGTATCGGGTCAGGTCGATTGGATGGTCTGACGACAGCTCGGAGTAGATGCGTTCGTCATACTTTCCGAACGACGAATCGCCTGCGTTGAGAGCCTTGTACCCTCCATTTTGCGTGGGCTGCTTCTGTTTCAGAATGTCGGCCTGAATGGTCGCCCCCAGGTGGTTAGCCTGGCCGGTCAGATCGGCGCTGGATTCATGATTGACCCCATCGACCTTGAATCCGCTGTTTCGCATATAGCACCAGAGGATAGTCATCATCCCGAGTTCGTGCGCCAGAGCGAACGCTTCGGACACTTCTTCCAGCTGGCGGCCGGATTCTTCTGAACCAAAATAGATGGTCGCACCAACTCCCACGCAGCCCATATTCCATGCTTCTTCGACGCGGGCAAATAGGATCTGGTCGAAAGTGTTCGGAAGGGTCAACAGTTCGTTGTGGTTGAACTTCATGATGAATGGAATTTTGTGCGCATACTTGCGCGCCACCGATCCCAGAATACCGTAGGTGGAAGCCACCGCATTGCAACCACCCTCAATGGCCAGCTTGACAATATTTTCCGGGTCGAAATAGATAGGATTCTTCGCAAAAGAGGCTCCTGCAGCGTGTTCAATTCCCTGATCGACGGGTAGAATGGAGAGGTAGCCCGTGCCGCCCAGTCGACCATGGCCAAAAAGGCGCTGCATTGAGTTCAGCGTAGGAATATTGCGATCCGAGTTCGTCCAGGTGCGCGAGACAAAATCGGGTCCCGGCAGATGTAAAAGAGAGGCGTCAATGGTCGTGCTCTTGTGGTCGAGCAGATAGGATGCTTCCTGGCCGAGGATGTCGGCGATTTTGGTCGTGGTCACGTCGTTTATGTTCGTTCAGTGTGAGCGATTCACCGGCAAGATACCGGTCATCTCCATTTTAGGAGTTTGCACCTCGTCTGACAACCCCACATGCCGGTGGAATGGCCAGTGGATTGGAAAAAAATCGAGAAATATTTTCCCCCAGGAGAGCTGCCATGAGAATACCCTTCGATCCCAAGCCCGTAAATATCCACGCGCGTCCAGAACTTGAGAGGGGACCAATCATAGGCAGACGCGTACCCGGCACGGTCATGCGGATGGCAGCCGACTGCTCGATTATTTCGGCTTCATCTATGCCCTTGATCAGGTGGGCCACCGTGTTCAGCAGATCAGTAGTCGCTTCGGGTGTCGCCAGTGGGGTCGACCACTGGTGCTCAAAACCACCACCGATTGTCAGAACGGAGTTGCCTTCGTCCACCACGTATCCGAAGCCGGACAAGGATGGTAGCGGTTCAGGAAGCTCGGCGGGCTTACGCACACGAATCGTCTGACCTTTTATCCCGTGCAGATTGAGATGTTGAGTTTTGGGATCACTCAGCAGGGCGCTGCCCGAACACAGCACCAACCTGTCGGCGGACAATGAAGAACCGTCGGCTAGATCCAGCTCGACCCCTTGCCCGGATTCTCGCCAACTTTTAACCCTTGTGTTTTCGCGTACATCAATGCCTTCCAGCCACGACCTGACCTGCGAGGCCATCTGGACTGCGATTCCAGATGGGATGGAAATGAGTCCGAACGGAGCGGTCAAGAACGGAAATTGCTCACTGGCCGATTCTGGACTTACCCAAGCCCCTATGTCCGGACTCAACCCGCACGATTCTATAAAATAGTCTGCCTGCTCCTCATTTTTGGCCGGACGCAGGATGCCCCGCCTTCCCGAGCAGCCCATTTCTTCGAGAGCCGCCAGAGCTTCATGCACTCGCCAGACGGGCCGACCCTTTCTCGACATCATTGGATTGGCCAGGCCAAAGCCTACGCCAGATGCTCCAGAAGCGATTGAACCCGCTTCGAGTACACATACGGATTGACCCTCGCGCGCGAGCCAGAGCGCAACGGAGGACCCCGCGAGTCCGGCGCCCACAATGATGGTATCGAGCCGTTTGGTCATGCACCCTCATCAGGTACTACTTTCGTCAGGTACTACCTTCGTCGGTACTACTTTCACTAGACGTGATCAGGGAAACTATCTGCGGTGCGAGGGTAAACCAAAAATCAGGATGCCAGAACCAGTAAAAGTCTGAACGGCGGCCGGGAATACCTTATGATGACCTGCGTCGCATCCATCGCAACCCCTATCCCGATCCCAGTCCCAATTCGAGCTTGAGTGAGCAACACACCATAGTAGTTGGAGGAGGAGTTATCGGGATGTCGATTGCGTGGCGGCTGGCCCGTCGCGGAGAAAAGGTGACGTTACTCGAACGAGAAAAAACGGGGCAACAGAGTTCTCGCCTCGCGGCGGGTATGCTGGCGGCATCAGCGGAGGTCGGATTCGAAGAGTTTGAGCTCTACGAACTGTGCCGGGCTTCACTCAGATGTTGGCCCTCGTTTGCCGAGGAATTGAGCGCCGATTCCGGACTGGATCTGGACTACTCTTCTTTCGGCACCATCGTAGTGGCCGAGGACCGTGATGCGGCTGCAGCTCTGAGGCGGGGTTTTGAATTCCAACAGGAACAGGGATATCCGGTGGAGTGGCTGTCCGGCGCCGAAGCACTGGAACGCGAGCCGCTCCTCTCTCCCCGAATTGTGGCGGCCATCGGTGTGCCCGAAGACCACAGCGTGGACAATCGACGGAT
>CALBJU010000098.1 GCA_937893205.1 uncultured Bacteroidota bacterium | reverse complement strand
GCTTCCGACCTGAAGTACTATCACTTCGTCATTCCGGCTGAAAATAAATTTATGGGGATCAGCGACCTGATCATCTCCAGAACCGGATATACTGGCGAGCAGGGCGTGGAGATCTACTGCCCTACCAAGGACCTCACACAAGTCTGGGATGAATTGATGTCTGCAGGCAACGACTTCGGCCTAAAACCCATCGGGCTGGGAGCACGAGACACTCTCAGACTGGAAAGCGGCTTCTGTCTATATGGAAATGATATCTCGACAGAAACCAATCCACTTGAAGCCGGGCTGGGCTGGATTACCAAGTTGTCCGGTGATCCTTTCGTGGGCAAATCATCGATCCTGAAATTGAAAGAAGAAGGTCTTTCCAGAAAGCTTGTCGGGTTCGTTGTTGAAGAACGGGGAATACCTCGATCAGGCTATGACATCTGCAATAAAGAAGGCGCGGTCATCGGGCAAGTCACCAGCGGAACCCAATCCCCCGTCCTCGGAAAAGGAATTGGTCTCGGATATGTGGAGAACGATAGTGCCTATACCACGGAGGGGTCTCTCATCGGCATTGCTGCTCGGGGGCGAACTTTCAATGTGCGGGTAAAAAAACCGCCATTCCACAAGTAAGTGATGGCATTCACGTTGGCGCGTAGATCAAGAACTGCGTAGATTCAGGCATGCCGACAACCGTACAAAAAAGAAAGCCGGGACGCTCGTCTAAAAACGAGCCGAAACCTCTCGTATCCGACCAGAGGAAGAGGGAAATTCTCGGCTTTGTTCTCATTGTGATTTGCGTCCTTATCGCGCTCTCCGTACTCAGCTACGATCAGGCGGATGATCTCCTGGCGCGCCGTTTCTCGTGGGATTCTATTTTCTCTCCGGGAGCAAGGAATGCAACGAATGCCCTCGGGTTGACGGGCGTGGCAATCGCGCGCCTCCTCGTTCCCGGCTTCCTGGGATTCTGCGTGCTCCTTCTTCCCGCAGTCGGAAGCGTCTGGGGATACAACTGGCTGAGACACAGGACTTCTGAACATCTCAAACTTGCGACTCTTCTGATATTTGCGGGGGCTTATCTGGCCGCGACGTTTTTTGGATGGCTCACCATGTCCCTTGAATCGGATCTATTACTATGGAGTGGCGCGTGGGGTCTAGGTACCGCAGGGTGGATGCAAAGAGTCTTCGGCACAAGTGGATCACTGATTCTGATCCTCGCAACCCTACTTGTCACTTCTCTTCTGCTCATTGACAGGGACATTCAGCGCTCGATGGATCGAATCGAGAACCGTTTTGGCGCGGTTCGCGACGGGCTCAGTGGCTGGTGGACTGGAAGAAAGGACCGAAAAGCGGCTAAGATTGCTGCCCAGGAGCAGCTTCTGGAAGAAAAACAGCGCGAGCGAGAATCTCAAATCAAAGATGAGGCTACGCAGCGTCAAGAAGCCCGACTTCGGCAGTCAGGAAAAACGGACGCGCCCCCGGTACCCAAAGCCCGCGTGCCTGCTCCTTCGAAGGACAGCCCTGTAGCAGTCCCTCCGGTAAAGGAGGATTCTCCAGATTCGGTCGACGGACCCGAAATAGTTGTGCACGAACAGATTGAGGAAGAAAAAGCTAAGCGAACGGCCAGAAACGTGGCTTCCAGCGCCGACTACAGCTTTACGCAACCGGGGCTGGATCTCTTGGAGGAAAGCGCAGAGTCCTCCCACCACATCGATTACGATGAACTTGAAGAAAACAAACAGATTCTGCTGGACAAGCTGGCCATCTACAATATTGAGATCATCGGGATCGACGCGATCGTTGGGCCCACGGTAACGTTGTTTGAACTGACTCCTGCTCCCGGAGTGAAGATCAGCCGGATTACTGCGCTGGAGAATGATCTTGCGATGGCACTCGCCGCGAAAGGAATCCGCATGATTGCCCCCATTCCAGGCAAATCCGCTATCGGGGTGGAAATTCCCAATCGCCACCGCGAATTGGTCAGGATCCGAGATATTATCGAAACGAAGACGTTTCAGGAGCATGACATGGAATTGCCACTCATCCTCGGCAAGTCCATCGAAGGCGAAACGGTTTTGCAGGACCTCACGAAAATGCCCCACGTCTTGATTGCCGGTGCCACCGGTTCCGGGAAATCTGTCGGCGTCAACACCTTCATTGCCGGCCTTCTCTTTTCCGTCCCCCCTTCTCTTTTGAAATTCGTCCTGATCGATCCCAAAAAAATTGAGCTGTCTGCATACGGCCGCATTGCATCACACTATGTCGCGATGATTCCGGAATCGGATGATGCCATCATTACAGATTTTTCGCAGGCCCTGAGAACGCTAAAGAGCTGTGAGAAAGAAATGGAGGGTCGATACGATCTTCTGTCTATGGCTGGAGTCCGATCCGTGAAGGAGTACAATGAGCGCTTCCGCAAAGGCGGATTGAGCGAGGAAGATGGCCATAGACTGCTCCCCTACATCGTCATAATTGTGGACGAACTTGCGGACCTGATGATGACCGCCGGAAAGGATATCGAGGGACCCATAGCCAGACTGGCACAGATGGCACGCGCTGTCGGAATCCACCTTATTCTTGCGACACAACGCCCTTCGGTAGATGTCATAACGGGATTGATCAAAGCGAACTTCCCGTCTCGGATCGCCTTTCAGGTTGCTTCCAAGATTGATTCGCGCACGATTCTCGATCAAAATGGAGCGGAGGGGCTGGTCGGAAACGGAGATCTTCTCTATATGCTGGGTTCGCGTATCAATCGTCTACAAGGCCCGTTTGTATCGGACGATGAAATTGAGCGGATCACTGCATTTATCAGTGATCAGGAAGGACCCGGTCCCTATCTCCTGCCTTCGATCGAGGAAGATTCCGGCCCTGCTTCCCTGGCAGGAAGCGGAGGAGGCCCACAAGACGAACTGTTTGAAGATGCGGCTCGAATCATCGTACGGGCGCAGCAAGGTTCGGTATCGCTGCTCCAGCGCAAGCTTTCTGTAGGATACTCGCGCGCGGCCCGCATCGTCGATCAGTTGGAGGATGCGGGTATTGTCGGCCCTTTCGAGGGGTCAAAGGCTCGCCAGGTACTCGTTGAAGACGAACCCATGTTGGACCAGTTGCTCTCTCAGTAAGCCCAAAACTGTTGACTACCACCTATACCTCTTTTCCGACCATCGGCATCCTGGGTGGAGGCCAACTCGGGAGAATGACTGCCCTCGCGGCAATGCGAATGGGACTGAATGTGAAAGCACTCTCGCCCGAATCCGCAGGTCCTGTTTCCTCTCTTGGCATCTCTCACGTAGGCGACTGGAATGACGAAAAGGTCATGAGGCGCTTCCTTGACGGCTGCGACGTGATCACCGTCGAAAGTGAGTGGGCTCC
>CALBJU010000097.1 GCA_937893205.1 uncultured Bacteroidota bacterium | reverse complement strand
GACCCAATATTCCACTCAACAGATTGTTGAAATCGTGGGCCATTCCCATCGTCATACGTCCGAGCGTTTCCATGCGATGGCGTTGGGTTTGGCTCTCGGTCCAGGTTGTCGGTTCCGTCAATACTTCACCCGATATGGCGACCGATCGTAAATTATCGGATTTTCCGGCGTCCACCGGAATAAAGTGCAGAAGGATTGGGACGGGAATATCTCGATGCTTTGACTCCACCATGAACAGGGCGTGAGTTACGAGAGAGCCGCCAGCCGCCTCCGTCATATTTTGATTCGCGATCTCCCTGTCAGAGGGCATGAGATTGGTCCAGAGTTCCTCTTTGTCCCCCAATATCGCCTTCCAAGCTGCATTTCTTGTTAGAACCGAACCGTCGGCCCGACAGGTAGCAACGAGCAGATCTGGCTCGATGGTGGAAAGATGTGTCGTTGATTCTGACATGTTTGCCTGGCAATCGGCGATTCTGTGCCACGAAATTTCCCGCAATCCCGGATCGGAACCGCGAAGAAGCATTAAGGGAACCGTACCTTTCAGCACAAAGTTCGTTCTCGAAATATAGATCATTTGTGCATCTCGCCATAGAGTGCACCAGAAGCGTAAAAGGAGGAACTCCCCGGTACATGTGGCACGACTCAATATTGGATACAATCGGTGATACACCGATCATCCGGCTGAATAAGATCACGGCACACCTTCCTTGTACGGTCCTCGTCAAGGTTGAATACTTCAATCCAGGAGGCTCAGTGAAGGACCGGATCGCCGTCACGATGATTGACGCGGCCGAAAAGTCTGGTGATTTGAAGCCAGGCGGTACGATCGTAGAAGGCACCAGTGGAAATACGGGAGCGGGCCTGGCCCTCGCCGCAATTATTAGAGGATATAAGTGCATCTTCGTGACGACTGACAAGCAGAGCCCAGAAAAAGCGGACATGTTGCGAGCGCTGGGAGCGGAGGTTCTGATTTGCCCGACAAATGTGGCCCCTGATGATCCCCGGTCCTACTACTCGGTATCGAGGCAGAAAGCGGAAGAAACGCCCAATGCGGTGTACATGAATCAATACGATAATCCTGCGAACGCTGCAGCTCATTACGCGGCGTCGGGTCCCGAGATATGGTCGCAGACTGATCAAAAGGTCACGCATTTCATCGCAGCCGCTGGAACGGGCGGCACCATTTCAGGCACAGGGAAGTTTCTGAAGGAACAGGATTCAAGCATCAAAATCATAGGTGTGGATACGTTTGGATCGGTCTATCACAAGTATTTCTTCACCGGCGAATTCGACGAGGCGGAGATCTATCCCTATGTCACGGAAGGGGCGGGAGAAGATATCCTCGCCAAAAACATGAACTTCGATATCGTGGATGACTATGTTCGATCTACTGATAAAGAAAACATGGTGATGACGCGCCGACTGGCACGTGAGGAGGGTCTCTTTGTAGGACAATCAAGTGGATTGGCGCTGTCGGGAGCCCTCAAGTGGCTCGAAGCTCACGAAGAGGAGCTCACCTCCAAAGATGTCGTCGTCGTCATGCTGCCCGATACTGGATTTCGCTATCTATCCAAGACTTTTAACGATACCTGGATGAGGAGCCATGGCTTTCTGGAAGAGGATCGGGAGCTGCGGGCCTCGGATGTCCTTCCACGAAACGCTGATGATTTGATATTCGTAAAGCCCTCTGACACACTTCAGTCGGCCATCGATCTCATGGTGGCTTCCTCCATTTCACAGCTACCCGTGGTCGAGGACAATGAAATTCTGGGAAGTTTGACTGAATCGGTGGTGTTGAACAGACTTATCGAAGATCCAGAAGCCGGAATGCAGCCCGTGGCTGAAAACATGGGTGCTCCTTTTCCGGTGGTTGACCCGGACATTC
>CALBJU010000096.1 GCA_937893205.1 uncultured Bacteroidota bacterium | reverse complement strand
GGAAACGATTCGATGACCACGACTGCACCAGTCAGGATATCGCATTACTCTCTGAAGCTACTCTGGTCGACTATTTGCTATCGCACACGGTCGCAGACTGCTTTTACAACTTCCTATTCGCATTCGATCAGAACCTGGCCCAGGTATTCACCGATGCAAACATGCAAACGGTTATGCTAGCTGTACAAGATCGAGTTGCAGCATATGACGGGACCAATGCTATCGGACTTCACCAACTCTGGTATTTCATTCATGCAGGCTATTTCCACGAGTTTTATGAGGACGACGTGGGTCCTTTCAATGAGAATACTCGCGATCAAATAATCGCCGTGTCTCAGGAATTTGAGCTGAACAACAATATCTACGCACTCAACGATGAGGCAGCTGATATTCTGGGTGAGTGGCTCATTATTCTCGACAATCCAGGTGTGAGGGACCATTTTCTTAATGTTATCAAGCAGGTGCTCTTGAATATGACTGCTGAGCGAGCCAGCTCGTTTACGCAGAGATGGGCCTACAATAATGTGTTTTTCCTCATGTTTCGAGGAATCGCCAACAATGATGAGCCTTACAAGGACGCTCTGGTCGCGGACAGCGAGATGATCCCGGTTCTCAAACAGGCCGCCCTCTACGAATTTCTGTATCCCGATTACTCCTATCTGGTTGAAAACGCGATTGGGGAGACCAGCAGACTGGCTGAGATTGAATTCTTTCGAGCAGACGTAGTGGTCGCGTTGGGCGATCTACTTTCTGTGTATCCCCGGCTCAGCGCCCCCTACTTGAAGGTTGTTAGTGGTCTCACTCAGTACGCCGACTGTGAAGCGTTCGGTATCTGCGGCATCAATGAGGAGGTTTTTGCTCTGGTCTTTCCCAATAGATATGTATTTGATGACGGAAAAATGGTCGTGGAAACACCCCTGGCCGAAGGAGTTATTCAGATTCTCTATCACGCTGCGAAACAAGCTCAGTCTCAATTTTTTCGTCTGATCGAATCGATTAGCCCAGTGGCGCTTGATGTGAACGAGACCATCACAATGAGGCTATATGGCTCAAGGGAGGCGTACGAAACCTATCAGGGATTTCTGTATGACCTCCCAACGGATAATGGCGGTATCTACATTGAATCGGGAGCCACATTTTATACTTACCAGCGGACGCCCCAGGAGAGTATTTACAGTCTGGAAGAGTTATTTCGGCATGAGTATATCCACTACCTCACGGGACGCTTCATAATAAATGGCT
>CALBJU010000095.1 GCA_937893205.1 uncultured Bacteroidota bacterium | reverse complement strand
GGCGACCGTCCGTGAAATCAATGAACACTTTATCGGGCTTTTTCTCCGCATCACCAGCCTGAATCTGTTCCATGCTCTTAAAGAACGGACGCGCAAGTGCTCCACGCTTGCGCTCATACATCTCCATGGCGTCCTTGAAAATCGCATCTGAAACACCATCATCGCCCATCCGGTGGAAAGTCTCCGGGTCCATCTGGAAATCGAGCGCAAGAATCCTCAGCAGGTCTTCCTTCAGTTCATCCAGGTTACCTTCACCGTGATGCAGCTCAACGAGACGGTCGATGACCTCTCCGGCCTGATCTTCAATATCACCGGCCAAGCGGTCACCACCCAGCGCGTGCCCCCGACGGTCGTAAATCACCCGACGCTGAGCATTCAGCACATCGTCGTAATCGAGTTGGCGCTTCCGAATAGAGAAATTATTCTGTTCAATCTTTCCCTGGGCCCGCTCGATACTTTTGTTCACCCACGGATGCGTAATCACTGCACCGTCTTCCAGATTGAGGCGGTCCATCACCTTGGCGACACGGTCCGAGCTGAAGAGCCGCATCAGATTGTCATCGAGTGATACGTAGAACTGGCTTTCACCCGGATCGCCCTGACGACCACTCCGGCCCCGAAGCTGCAGATCGATACGGCGGCTTTCGTGGCGCTCCGTTCCGATGATGGCCAGGCCACCCCGCTCCACGACTCCTTCTCCCAATTTGATATCCGTACCACGGCCGGCCATGTTCGTTGCGATGGTTACAGCCCCTTGCTGGCCGGCTTCTGCTACGATGAGAGCCTCGCTCTTGACCCGATCCCTTTTCGCATTTAGAACATTGTGAGCTATTCCGGCCCGTTTCAGCATTCTCGCATAGGTCTCCGACGACTCGACACTGGTCGTTCCCACGAGGACAGGCTGCCCTTTCTCGTTGTATTCCCGAATTTTGTCGATCACTGCATTGAGCTTCTCCCTCTTCGACCGAAATACCAGATCATCCAGGTCGGCCCGCACGATTGGCCTGTTGGTCGGAACGACGATGACCTCCATACCATAGATCTTGTGGAATTCTTCCGCCTCCGTCTCGGCAGTACCCGTCATGCCAGAGAGCTTCCGATACATCCGGAAGTAGTTCTGGAGCGTAATGGTGGCATACGTCTGCGTCGCAGCCTGAATTTTCACGCCCTCCTTGGCCTCGATCGCCTGGTGGAGTCCGTCAGAGTAGCGTCGACCCGCAAGAACGCGGCCCGTGTGCTCATCCACGATCATGATCTTGCCTTCCTGCACGATGTATTCGGTATCCTTTTCAAACAGGATATAAGCCTTGAGAAGCTGCTCAATGGCGTGTAGACGCGCCGCGGCAGCGGAGTAATCATTGTAGATGCCCCTCTTCTTCTCGATCATCTCGTTTCGGAGCACGCGTTGATCGTTTTCGAGCTTGTTGGCCCTCTTTTCCTCGGTCAGTGCGGTGTCGGCGCCCAGTTCTTCATCAATTTCCCTCGTCCGATCCTCCTGTTCCTTCTCCAGTTCCACTATCGCCTCGCCCAGATCAGGCAGGATGAACAGGCTCTCGTCCTGATTCGCAGCTCGGCCGATGTACTGGCGACCCTGCTGGCTCATCTCAATGGAGCGTTGCTTTTCGTCGTAGGCAAAGTGTAGATCTGCGTCTACGACGGGCATGTTTTTGGCATTATCCTGTAGATACAGGTACTCCGTTTTCTGCCGAAGCTGCTCTACGCCGGGCTCCTGCAGAATTTTTCTGAGCCTTTTATTTCGTGGATAGGCCCGGTGGGCGCGGAGCAATGAGAGTCCAGCATCCCCTTCCATTTCATTGGCCTGCCGGTTGTCTCCAGACTCCAGGAATTCGTCCCGCTCCTTCAGTTTTCGTTCGGCATCCGAAACAAATGCGGCGGCGAGCTTCTGCTGGGAATACACCAACTTCTCTACGGGACCCTTGAATTCGTCAAACTGACTTTCATCGGACTGGGGAACGGGACCCGAAATGATGAGCGGGGTACGCGCTTCGTCAACCAGAACCGAGTCGACCTCATCAACGATGGAGAAATGATGACCACGCTGCTGCAGGTGTTCAGGATCATTCACGAACGAATTATCGCGCAAATAATCAAATCCAAACTCGTTGTTCGTTCCGTACGTGATATCCGCTAGATAGGCGTTCTTGCGCTCATCCGTGTGGGGCTCGTACTTGTCGATGACATCGATCCGCAGCCCCAGAAAATCGTATACCGGACCCATCCACTCTGCATCACGCTGCGCGAGATACGGATTCACAGTGATCAGATGGACTCCTTCTTCCGCGAGCGCATTCAGGTATACCGGCGCAATGGCCACCAGTGTTTTGCCCTCTCCGGTCTTCATTTCTGCGATATCGCCCTGGTGAATGGCAATGCCTCCTAGAAGCTGCACGTCGTACGGCACCATCTCCCAGGTGATCATCTGCCCACCAGCCTCCCATTGCTTTCCGCTCATCCGGCGGCACGCATCTTTGGCTACGGCAAATGCTTCCGGTAGGAGATCATTCAGCGTGTCTTCTAGGGTGGAGTACCTCTCTGATTCCAGATCATCCAGTTCATCGTAGAGATCCTGACGCTCGTCGGCAGACATGCTGTGTTCATCTCCGCTCTCCTCGGCCTTCATGCGTTCCTTGAGCTGCCGATTTATCTCCTCTGTGTCGTCCTCAATCCCTTTGAGCGCTTCTCGAATACGACCTTTGAACTCGGCGGTTTTGGCGCGGAGTTCGTCGTCCGAAAGCCCCTGGAGCTTGTCGTACTCCTCGTTGATGAGTTCGACGATAGGCCACAGTTTATTCAGTGCGCGCAACTGACTGTCACCAAATATCTTCTTCAGTACTTTCAGCATATTAAATCAGAATATGGAATCTCTGAGGTCGGTTTTATAGCTGTAATTGTCTTTATAGCTGTATTTGTTTGGGGCGACCCTCGTTTTTCGCCTCCGTGCACCCATCCAGCAATCGCATATTCGACACGTGACAAAATTGGTCGACCTGGCTGCCAGAATGACAATAGTAGATGCGTTCCGAACCTGGTCAAAAAGCGGGCCAGAATGCATAAATATACGTCGCGTGTCACACGCTTCCGCATAGAACATCGTTCCCGAAGATGCCCGTTTTCAAGATTCATTCGCAATTGGGAAGGGCAAAAGTTCGTCCGGGTTAGGTGTACTCCATCAACTACCCTGTATTGGGTTTGCAAGGAGGGAGAACAAGGATCTGCAGGCCCGGTTAGACGCCTGAGTTTTTCGAACTCGACGAGCCAGCGGGCTCGATAATTTTCGTTGTGCTATTTATGAGCCGAACTGTCTGTCTTTTTCTGTCGGGTATCCTTGCGCTGTGCCAAGGCCACGACGCGCTGGCGCAAATAGAACCGTCCGGATTTCCTGTTCTGCAGCTTGAGCCCTCGGCGCGCTCGGCCGCCATGGCGGGATCGACCGTTGCACTCAGCGATGGAAATTCCGGAATTTTGTTTTCCAATCCAGCCCTTATTTCACCCCGTATCGACGGAAGACTGGAATTTTCCTATCTGAATCACGTCTCAGACATCAATGCCGGCTGGATTTCGTACGGAAAGGACATGGACTCCCTTGGTACGTTTGCTCTTGGTCTGAGGTATCTGTCCTTTGGTCAATTTGATGAAAGAAACGAGAGGGGCGAAAAAACGGGTACTTTCGGCGCTTCGGATATAGCCCTGACGCTTGGCGCTTCAAGGCCATGGCGGTCCAGTGTGCGATACGGGGCTTCCATCGAAATCATGCGCTCGTCCCTCGCTTCGGAAGCCGCCTCCGCCATTGGGATAGAGGCAGGAGCCGTGTTCAGCGATTCCACCCGACGCCAGTCGTTCGGCATCTCGGTCCACCATCTTGGCGTCGTACTCTCCTCGATCGGAAACCGATCAGATAGGCTCCCTTCGGATCTGAGGATCGGATTTACAAAAGGACTTGCCCACCTGCCGCTGCTGCTGTCGGTGACTGCTTATCGTCTCCACAAACTCGACGGTGGACCCGATGGGTCGGGCGGACTGTCAAAAATATTGTATCACCTCCGGCTGGCTGGAGAATTCCAGTTCAGCGAGTCCTTTCAGGTCCGCTTCGGATACGATCACCGCCGCCACGACGCACTGAAGGTAAAGAGTAGACTCGACATGGCGGGGTTGAGCATGGGGATCGGAATTGTTGTTTCACGAATCGGATTCGACTACGCGTTCAATTCCTGGTCTTCGCTCGGTGGATTGCACCGCTTTACGATCGTTTCGAATCTTTAAAAACGGTCGACGAGCTTCCAGGAGATCCTGCTACTCGCTCGGCCTCCTCTGAACAAGCGCGTCTCTGATTTCTTCAAGCAGCTCGACCACCCGCGAATCTTCCTGGGCAGGAGCCGCCGATTGGGGAATGGTGCCGCCTTCAGCATGCGACAAGGAATCCCTCTGCTTGAGCACCCTATCCCGGAATTCCTTCACATCCTCAATGCCATGCAATTTGACGAGCGCTCCTGGGCTGGTCGATCCTGCCGTCTCGACCGAGAGAGCGTGGATGTTCCAGTGGCGCATTATCGGCCCCTGAATCATCCCCAGATCCGTGATCTTGTCCAACGGAATGGTTTTCTCCACGCGGATCAGAATTCCCTTCTTGACGATCAGTGTCTTCTCGGTAAGCGTGCACTCCATGCGCTCCAGATAGTGTCCCGTAATCCACATACCAATCAGGTACCAGATCGCGATAAGCGGTATTCCGACTACTGTACTCATGAGAATGAGCGCCCCGCTCAACAGCCAGTACTTGCGCACATCAGGATTGAATGTGGCTTTTTTCAGAACGATGGGAGCGGACCCTGTCATCTCTGTCATCTCTGTCATCTCTGTCATCTCTGTCATCTCTGTCATCTCATACAGGAAATCACAAAAAAATTACCAAACAATGTGGGTGTCTCTTTTACAAACAAAAAGGCCCGTGAGGAGGCTCTTTTTAAGTATGGTCTTTCCGTATATCTATTACCTTGGGATAAGTCCAAGTTGCTGATAAAACTCTAAATTGTCGAGAAAATCTTGCTCCTGTGCAATTTTACCGTCTTTCATTTTCACAAGTGTTACA
>CALBJU010000094.1 GCA_937893205.1 uncultured Bacteroidota bacterium | reverse complement strand
TTCGCTGGATTGAGAATTCTTCGCCTGTCCAATAACGCAATCAGCGGCGAGATCTTTTCAGGCATTGGAAGTCTGTCCAGTCTCGAGGAATTGGCGCTAAACGGCAACAATCTTTCAGGTGCGATTCCGCCCTCTTTGGTTAATCTGGCCGGTACCCTTCAGGAATTGTCTCTCGGTGGTAATTCATTCTCCGGACCATTCCCCCTCGAGCTCATTCTCGCCCTGACCAATCTGGAATTCGTATCGCTGGCAGATTTGGGGTTGACCGGTAACGTTCCAGATCTGAGCGCGCACACCAGCCTCAAAGAACTCCACCTGGAGAATAATGCGTTCAGCGGCCCACTTCCCGTCTGGCTTAGTACGCTAACAAATCTGAAGTCCTTATGGCTGGGCAACAACCAATTCTCGGGCTCGGTGCCCTCTGAATTTGGAAATTTAACTCAGCTACAGCTCCTACAACTCTCCGAGAATCAATTTGATGGGGAGTTGCCCCACGCACTGACCTCTCTGGTGGCTCTGCATACACTTTTGATGTCCAGCAACGGATTCAATGGACTTCCGGATTTCAGCGGAACGCAGTCGTTGACGCGGCTTGAAGTGGAGAACAACAATCTTACATTCGAGGACCTCGAGGCCAATGCCAGTATCAGCACCTTCGTGTATGCTCCCCAGGCCGAGATCGGCACAGCCAGCTCAGAAACGGTCACTGAGGGCGACGATTTAGGTGGGATTTTATCGCTGGAAGTGGGCGGCGCGAGCAATCAGTATCAGTGGTTCAGGGATAATTCAGCGATCGAAGGGGCGAACATGCCGACCTATGATTCTCCGGCAGCACTGAGCGATGCAGGGGACTGGATCCTGCAGGTCACCAATTCTACCGTACCTGATCTGACGCTCAGGAGTGGTGCCATCAGCCTTCTGGTTGAACGCGCTCCCCTAGCTATTTCACCGGCGGGCGTTGATTTTGGCGACGTAAATGTGGGAGAGTTCGGCACTACGACGATTCAACTGATCAACCCCGGGGCCGCTAGTGTGGATTTTGGCTTTTCGCTAGTAGACAATGCCGAAAACGCCTGCTGTTTTTCAGCCTGGACCGCCTCCGTTGTCCTGGACCCTTTCGCGACGATCAATATTGAGATCGGTTTTACGCCCGTGTCACACGGTCCTGCCAGCGCAATACTTCATGTAGAAAGCTCAAATCCGGTTACCTCTTTTGATGTGTCATTATCGGCAAATGGCACGTCTGCAGTGATGGAACTGAGTTCGATCTCTTTCAACTTTGGCACCGTAGTGGTCGGAATTGGAGCGTCTGAGACACTGACGATCTCGAATACCGGAGAACTGCCGCTGAACTTTGATGCCGCGCTTCCCGCGGTGGCAGGACCCGGCTTCAGCGTTTCCCCTACCTCAGGGTCCATCCCCATCGGGTCCAATACAACACTTACTCTAACGTTTTCACCGACGTCTGAGGGCGTGCAGACCGCATCGATCGAATTGACAAGCAATGATCCGGACAGTCCACTTAGCGTTGATCTCACCGGAGTTGGCGTGAACTTCGGCATTATCGGGCCCGAACCTCAAACGCTCAGCCCTGAGACAGGCTCGGGCCTTGAAATAACGGTCGAGCTCGTGCCCAATGCTACACCTGATTCAGGAACGCTCTTTTATAGACGTACGGGGGAATTCCGATATGGTCAGTCTCCTTTCGTCATCGGAACGACTGCCGCGTCAGCCACTATCCCCACCGAGTTTGTCACGGAACGCGGGCTCGAATATTATTCCGTCTTCGTCGCAGGATCTTTAAGTGCATCGATACCAGCCGTTTCGGAACCCTCGTTGTTTCCGGTCCACCTGCCTGTAAGCGTTCAACTACTGGAAGCACAGGGAGCCTTCATCCCTGATGCCTACCAAATGGTATCTGTTCCTCTTTTGCTACAAGATCCACGAATTGAGAGTGTTTTAAGCGCGTTCGGGCCGTATGACCCTGTTCGCTGGCGAATTCTGCATTGGAATCCTCAAGCAGGGGTTTACGACGAGTTTCCGAATCTACCGGCCGGGTTCACGCCTTGTCAGGCGTACTGGCTGATCACGCAGCAAGGTCAGGGTTTCACCGTCGAAAATGGCTCTTCTGTCTCGCCGACAGAACCGTGTGATTTAGTCGCGAGACCAGGATGGAATCAGATCTCGATCCCATACTCCTTCCCAATACGTTGGGAAGAGGTTGGTGGCAGCGAATTACTGGAGCCTCCGGTGGCCTACGTCCCCGCCGTAGCGCAAACCGATCCCTATCAGTACAATCAAACGGTGCTACAGCCCTGGAACGGCTACTGGGTCAATAATCGAACAGACAACGACGTACCGCTCGTTTTCAGTCCCATTGAAGCGGTAGGGAAAAGGTCGAAAAACGGTGCCTCCACCGTTGATCGCGCGCTGACATTCTCTGTGCAACTCACCGCATCCATCGCTCACCTTGCACTGGTGGATTCAAATAATCTGGTAGGGTTTTCCGCCCTCGCAACGGACGAATACGACCAACTCGACTACGCGGAAGCTCCACCGATCGGATCCTTTGTTCGATTGAGTTTAATGGACGGAGACCAACGATTGGCAGGTGATTTCAAGCCTCCTTCCGAAGAGGGAAAATCATGGCTCCTTGAGATCGACGCGGATCTCGGGAGGCGAGCCATGGTCGAGGGAGAGTATATCGGCGTTGAACTCGAGGATCAAGGGCAGCTGCCCCCAAACTTCGATGTGTACGTTTTTGACGAGGACTTGAGAGAGAGAATTCCGATAACCGAGAATCGCTTTGGTGTCTACCTCTCGCGAGAACTGGCCCAGAGACGTCTCAGACTCGTAATTGGAACGCCAGCATTTGCCCGGGCCGCTGGAGGAGGAATTCCCCTTCTGCCGGTACAAGTGGCTCTCGAACAAAACTTTCCGAATCCGTTCAGCGGGTCGACCCACATTCGATATCAGATTCAGGAAACGCAGGAGGTTGTGCTTCAGGTTTTTGACTTACTCGGAAGACTCGTGACAACGTTGGAAAAATCGGAGCAAACGGCTGGTTGGTACGATATCGCCTGGGATGGTCGTGATGATTCAGGCGCCAACGTGGCGAGCGGCATGTACGTCTATAAGCTCCGTACCGGCAGCACTGTCCAGATCAGATCCATGATTCGCGTGAAATAATTGATGTCGCCCATTCAATCACAAAGCGCCACTAAATTAAGCCGAGCATCCTTGATCGGACTGCTCAGTCTCGTGCTGTTGGCGACGCTGCTGATGTCTGTGTGGCCCCAAAAAGCAGAAGCACAGGCGAATCAAATCAGTCTGTCAGCTTCACGAATGCCCATAAAGGCTACGATGTCAGCGTACTATCAACAGTACAACGACGGCGAAAAGATTATCAACGAGACCAGTTTTCCGGTCTCTCTCATGGTGCCGCTGTCCACCAAATTGAGCCTCGGAATCTGGACGAGTCACGCTAGCATCGGCGGCGATAAAATCGCATCGCTGAGCGGGGTTGCGGATACTCAGCTTCTGGTCAGTTACGTCGCGTCCGTGGGAAATGGAAGCCTCGTAGTGAGCTTGGGAGCCAACCTTCCCAGTGGGAAAATTGAGCTTACCACACCTGAATTTGACACCGCAATACTGCTGAGTCAGACAGCATTCAACTTTAGAGTGCCAAGTTACGGACACGGTTTTGGCCTCTCACCCACCCTCACGTGGGCGATACCGGTGTCTTCCAACCTGGTCCTGGGACTTGGAGCAGCTTACCAACATCGAAGCGGCTACAAACCCCTGGAGGATTTCGAGGACGATTACACACCTGGAAATGAGATTCTGATCACCGCTGGCTTTGACAGCCGCATAAGCTCGAACACGGCCCTGTCACTCGATGTAACGCACTCGCTCTATGAGGCCGACAAGATCGGAGAAGTCGAAATTTTTGATTCGGGAAATAAAACCGTCGTCACCGCAATGATTCGGCGTGTGACCGGGTTCAATGAACTACGACTGATCATGGCCTACCGCACCAGAGCGAAAAGCAGCGAACTGGCCGGAACGGAATTGGTCACCCAGGAGCAACGAACGGTTCCAAACGAATTGGTCGGTCGGCTCTCGTATTCCATGAGGCTGAATTCCACCTACACCACAACGTGGGTCCTCGGAGCTCGTTCGTATGACGAGACCGCGTTTTATGGATCGCGTCAGCTCGTGGATATTGGTGTTGAGCCTTACGTGCGGCTATCAGATAAAATGAGCCTCGCGACCAGATTTATCTATACGCTCGGATCCATAGACGGATTTGAGGGTGGCCTCGGCCTGGTAGTCGATTTTTAATCGTGACGTTTCGCCCGGTGGCGCCCTGCCTAAATCATCCGAAAATGTCCATTACAAACATCTCGTCCTCAAGAGCGAGGCGGACTATTTCGTTTAAATTACCCTCAAAACGAACGATTACAAGCTCATCCGGGTCGAGAACCAGTACGAACATGTCTCGAATATGACCGTAGCGCTCTCGGTACATCACCCAGACCTGCTCATCATCTTCCCTGACTCTGGCGGCCATACTCCAGCCTTCCCTCTCAAATCGTCGCAGTGTGTGCAGCTCAAGATCACCGTCAATGGGGAGTTCTCTGGTCCTGAAAACACCTACCTTCACGCGGTGTACGTCTCTCAGAAAAGCCGCCGCTAGATTTGCATCCTCGTCGGGCACGCGACTAAGTATCCAGCCAAGGGTCTTGAACAATCCAGGTCCTACACTGATGATGACCTCTGTGTCAAACTCGGCGCCAGGAAATTCTGCTTCAATTTCATTTCTGATGTGAGAGATTTCCCGTGAGACAATGCAACCACTCAGCACGGAGCCGAAGACCACTACCAGTAGTAATTGTCTGATCATTTCCAATCCCTCACTCCGCCGATGTGAAATTTTCGGCCGATACTTCCGATCTGTTCCGGGTCAATTTCTCCAACA
>CALBJU010000093.1 GCA_937893205.1 uncultured Bacteroidota bacterium | reverse complement strand
ACCGACCTGCAGATAGAATTTTCGTTTGTGAACGAAGACAGTCGGTGCGCTTCAAATGTTACCTGCATCCATGCAGGCAGGGCGATCATTCTTCTGACCATCGAAAACGGTCAATTCGAGCGCCGTCAACTGGTAGCGCATATTCCAGGCCTGGTGGCGACACCTTATCGATTGAACGATATCATTCAGTTTGAAGACCATCGATACCGCCTGCTGCGTCTGAATCCTTATCCCGAGGACGGGGTGACGGTTCGTGATTCCGATTATCGAGCCCTGATCGATGTCGAAGAAATTTTTGAGTGAAGGCCCACGTTCACTCTCGTGAACGATTCACGTCTTCTTCCCCTCTACCGTGAACGATAAATCTGTGTTCACTCGTATTTTTTAGGTTGTCATTTTATCCGTTTCTATCGATCAAGAGGAGTCATGGCTCTCGAGCGCACACTTGCAATTCTCAAACCGGACTGCGTCCGAAAAAATCTCATTGGCGAAGTTATTCGCCGGATTCAGGAAGCGGGTTTTACGGTTCGCGCCCTCAAGATGATAAATCTTTCTAGAGTCGATGCGGAAGGGTTTTACTCCGTGCATCGTGACCGCCCATTTTTTGGTGAACTGACGGAATTCATGTCTTCGGGTCCCTGCGTTCCTATCGTTCTCGAAAAGGAAAATGCGGTGGCCGATTTTCGTACTCTGATAGGAGCTACGGATCCTGCAGAGGCCGATGCCGGTACGATTCGAAGAGATTTCGCTGATAACAAGGGGCAGAACATCGTACATGGATCTGACTCTGCACAAAATGGCCGACTTGAATCGAATTATTACTTCCCGGAAGTCGAGATCGTCAGCAACGCTGGCTAAGCTCCTTATATTAGCGGCGTTCGTTCTGAGCGCGAGCGGATGTGAAGGGTTTGGTGGGCGGGCGGATCAAGGGATCCGCCCGCCCACTCCAATTTCTACAGGCGCCGATGAGCTCATAAAGTCTGGCTTTGAGGCACTTGACGGCATGAACGTCGCCTTGATCGTTAATCATACAGCCAGAACAGGGGGGCGTCATCTGATAGATGTGATTGATAAAGCCCAGAACGTGAAGCTCCAGGCACTGTTTGGCCCCGAACACGGAATACGAGGCGAAGAAGATGCAGGAGCCCAAATCGATGATGGCCTTGACGATGTGACCGGCGCGCCCGTATACAGTCTGTATGGAGAGATTCGGCGCCCGACACCCGAAATGCTTTATGAGGTGGATGCACTCGTATTCGATATTCAGGATGTTGGCGCACGCTTTTACACGTTCATCTCGACCATGGGGCTTTCCATGCAATCGGCTGCGTTGGCCGACATACCGTTCGTCGTACTGGACCGGCCCAATCCACTAGGCGGTGAGCGGGTCGAGGGATTTATTCGCGACTCCAGCCTGGTCTCGTTCGTCTCCCAGTTCCCGATTCCTGTTCGGCATGGACTCACGGTCGGAGAATTGGCACGGATGATCAAGGGCGAGGCCTGGGTTGCCGGTCTCGAGAATCTGGATCTAAGGGTTATCGAGATGTCCGGGTGGAAGCGCGACATGATGTGGCCGGATACAGGCCTCGAGTGGATACCGACCAGTCCGAATATCCCAACATTCGAAACCGCGCTGGTCTATGCAGGCACCTGTTTTTTCGAAGCTACGATAGCAAGTGAAGGAAGGGGCACCCCTTCCCCCTTCTTGACCCTTGGAGCGCCCTGGCTGGACGCGGAGACTCTGGCGGAAGAATTCAACCGATGGGATTTTCCGGGTGTTCGACTCTCCGCCGGAACGACCATTCCCGTGAGCATTCCTGGAGCCGCGACCCATCCGAAGCTTGAAAACATTCCAATTCAAACGCTGATTGTCGAGGTAACAAATCCTGACTCGATCCAATCGGTAGCTCTGGGGCTCGATCTCGTCGGTCGATTCTTTGCCCAGGCTCCGGATTCGTTGAAGGATTCCTTTTTCAATGAAAGATGGCTCGCGCTGCTGACGGGCTCCGCCGAGACCCTCGACATGATTCGGGGAGGTATGGATTATGCGGCGTTCGAATGGAAATGGAGGGACGAGAC
>CALBJU010000092.1 GCA_937893205.1 uncultured Bacteroidota bacterium | reverse complement strand
GAACAAAGCTTCCAGCGCAGCGAAGGTGGCTAGCATCGCAGAAATAGCCTCGAGCATGTCCTGGTCAGGCTCTGAAGACGTAATGGCCTTCTCCAACAGGGAAAATGACGGCTTTTTTCGAATACGGTTGCTCGATCTCAAGACCTCTGAGGTTAAACCCTTTACGAGTGCCGGTGCCAATTCCCGGTTTTCAATGATCTCCCCAGACGGGAGGTGGATTGCATTCCAATCGGACGAATCTGGCCAACCTGAAATCTACATCCAGGCTCTTTCCGATCTCAGCATCAAGGAGCGGGTCTCTGTTGCCGGCGGTACTCGCCCGGTGTGGCATAATAATGGCCGAGAACTTTTTTATTTGAGTGACACCCGTATGATGTCAGCATTATTCAATCCCGAAGAGGCAAATCGGCTCGAGCGCCGTGCTTTATTCGATCTAGCAACTTTCGATCCTGATGTATTCGACATAGAAGCACCAGATTTCAGCTATGATTATGATGAGAAGAAAGATCAGTTTCTTTTCCTCGTCGGCAATTATTCCGATCCTGTTGATAGGATAGATGTGGTCGTAAATTGGTTCGAAGAGTTAAAGCAACTCGTGCCAGCTTCAGAGCGATGATGGCAGTGGTATTGCTACTGGGCGCAGTCGCTCAAGGATGAGTGAGGTGTTCTTGCTGCGATATGTGGGGATTTTTGAAGAGAGAATCTTGCGGGTTCGCGAGTGCCCAAAGACCTGTGACTTGGGCAGAAATCGAGACTTTCCTTAACCCTCTAGGCTCGACTACTCCGTTATCTATTGATACGCAATGACTTGTGAATCGAAATTCGACTCCTGATACGACTAATTCCAGCCTATCTGTGCTCGGTCGGAATTATTCGGCGCTTCGCGCCTCGTCAGTCGGAACACTGCGCGTTCCTCGTGTCGGACTTTCAATCTCCTGATCTGTATGTTCGCGGCGGCGCAAATATCACGCGAATTAAAGTAAGTACAGCGTCTTCGAAGATGTGATTAACGGGCTGCTCAGCTGTTGCGGGCAGGCGCCGCCGAATGATTGTGCTTCTCACGGGTAAAACAATACATTGCTGGAGCTCCTCCCATCAAGCTGCTCCTGTCATGAGAAAGCCCCGTTCGTTCCGGAACCCGCACGCGTTTTCAACTTCGATCCCTGTTTCCAATGGTTTGCATCTCGCTCCGCGGCAAGTACTTACAATCGGAGTTCTCATCTCTACATTGCTTTGCGCCGCCGCCCTGTTTTCTGCGACCGAAGCGCGTGCGCAGGAGATCGATCTGCAGCCCGACCGGGAATTCCGGTTGGTTGCCTCGGTTCTCGGGTATCGTGGGATTGGCGCTGACATAGATGGAATTCGAAATCCGATCCTCCAGGCAAACAAAGGGGAGATTGTACGGATCACGATCGTGAACGGCGAGATACTGGGGCACGATATCGCTATGGAGCGTGCAGGTGTAATAAGCGACACCATCGTTGACGAGGGCGCGACGACTTCAATCACGTTTACGGCCGAAGCCAGCGACACCTATTACTGTTCCATACCCGGCCACCGGGCCGCAGGAATGGAAGGGAAATTTCAGCTTTTCGAAGACGCTGACGTCATTCTGGCCGGTCGTCCCGTAATGAAGGAAGGCCGAGCCCTGAACTTCGGTTTCGAAGACGGTTCGTTCGAGGGATGGACTGCAACCGGCGATGCGTTCGGTGCACAACCGAACGAAGGTGACGTTGTGCTCACGCGGACAGGCGACATTCGGAGTCAACACGACGGCGTATTCTGGGCGGCGTCGAACAAGAATGCGGGGTCCCAGGCGACCGGCACGCTCACATCGGTCCCTTTCACTGTGACGGACCCGTATATCAGTTTTTTGGTAGCTGGAGGGGCCCTCCAGGACACTCGCGCCGAGTTGGTCCGCGCTTCTGACGGCGAAGTGCTGTTCGAGATTACTGGCAACAATAGTCCTGCTCTAAGACCGGTCGTCGCGGACATGACTTCGGCCCTGGGAAGCGAAATCTTCGTGCGGCTTGTCGACAACGAAACGGGCGTATCAGCGATCCCATACATCGGCGATAACCCGAACGCCTACATAGCGTTTGACGACCTTCGGTTTTATTCCGAACGTCCAACGTTCATGAATGAGTTGTCTCGCAAGAACATCGTGATTCTCCCCATGATCGATCTGGTCCTCAACCAGGGACTGTCGGGTACCGAGGCGGCCGCAGCAATGTCGGTGCCACCGGGATTTTCGGTCACGCTGGCCGCAGCCGAGCCGGACGTCGTGCGCCCAATCACATTCACGTATGATGATCGTGGACGCCTGTGGGTAGTTGAGGCGCACACGTATCCGGAGCCTGCCCCCGAGGGTGAAGGCAAGGATCGAATCTTGATCTTTGAAGACACCAACGGAGACGGGACGCTCGACAGCCGCAAAATTTTTATTGAGAATCTTAATCTGGTCAGCGGGATGGAGCTTGGATTTGGGGGTGTCTGGGTTGGGGCAGCGCCGTACTTTATGTTTATACCGATTGAACCAGGTACGGACTCGCCTGCCGGACCTCCGCAGATTCTACTGGACGGATGGGGGACGCAGGACACGCACGAAACCCTAAACAGCTTCCACTGGGGTCCGGACGGCTGGCTCTACGGTAACCACGGCGTGTTTACGCACTCACTGGTTGGGCACCCCGGAACGGCGGATGACGACCGCGTGGGCCTGAATGCCGGCGTCTGGCGGTACCATCCGACGCGGCACGAATTTGAAGTGTTCGCTCACGGCACCAGTAACCCGTGGGGTCTGGACTTCAACGATTACGGCCATGTGTTCATCACGGGCTGTGTCATTCCTCATCTGTATCACATGATTCAGGGTGGTCGGTATCAACGACAGGGGGGCAGACACTTCAACCAGTATACCTACGATGATATCAAAACCAACGGCGATCACGTCCATTGGGTAGGTGAGAATGGGCCGCACGCGGGGAACCACAGATCAGGTGAAGCCGGTGGTGGCCACGCACATGCCGGCGCAATGTTTTATCAGGGTGGATCGTGGCCTGATGAATACCGTGATCAGCTGTTTATGAACAACATTCACGGGTTTCGAACGAATGTAGATGTTATCGAGCGATCTGGTTCAGGCTACGTCGGCAAGCATGGGGATGACTTCCTGTTGGCCAACGATACGTGGTCGCAAATGCTGAACCATCGATACGGACCCGATGGATCGGTCCATGTTATCGATTGGTACGACAAGAACCAGTGCCACAGTCCTAATGCGGATGTGCACGACAAAACGCTGGGGAGAATTTTCAAGATCACCCATGAAAACGACGAATGGGTGCAAGTCAACCTGAGAGAGATGAGCTCCGAGGCGCTCGTAGAACTTCAGCTCAACCAGAACGACTGGTACGTTCGTCATGCGAGACGGCTTCTGCAGGAGAGAGGACCGGACGCCCGCGTGCACGTGGCGTTGAAAAGGATCCTCAACGAGAATACCGACGTCACGCGGCGGCTTCGCGCGTTGTGGGCTCTATTCGTTACTGATGGCCTGTCCGATGACGAACTGGAGGAGCTCCTCCAGGACGGCGACGAGTACGTTCGGAGCTGGGCCGTACAATTCCTTGCGGAGGATGGCGACGTTTCTGCGGGCGCGATGGCGAAGTTAGCCGAGTTGGCCGCGCGCGATGAGTCGCAGCTCGTGCGACTCTACATAACGAGCGCGCTCCAACGGCTGCCCGAATCTGATCGCTGGGGTATTCTTGAGGAATTGTCCGTTCGCGCCGAAGACGCGGGGGACCACAACCTTCCCTTGATGATCTGGTACGCTGCCGAACCTCTTGTCGAAGGGGATATGAGCCGTGCGTTGCAGATGGCGCTTGCCGCTGAGGTTGATCACCTCCTCTCCTTCACGGTTCGCCGTATGGCCGCGACCGGAAGCGCGGAAGCGCTCAGTACGCTGGCTCGGGCCCTTGAGACGGAGACAGATCCCGAAAAACAGGCGGAATTGGTCAAGGGGCTCAACGAAATAATGGGAGGAACTCACTAAGAGGGGCCAGATTGCGCCGGGTACCCGGGTTCGCGTGCGGCGTCACATTTGGCCGTCCTAGCGCTGCATGTGTACAGTCGTGCCGGTCTTGTTACCGACCACGACGTCCGGGCGGCCATCTCCGTCAATGTCTCCGGCGACGATCTGAACGCCGATTCCTGAATCGTCGTCAATGAGGTGTGGTACGAACTCCACGCTGATTCCTCCTTGTGCGTCCGTGTACCGAACAGTTTGGAACCAGTACAGCCACGCTTTCGGATTCATGTCGGGGTCACCCTCGGCGCCATGTGACCACCATCGTTTTCCTGTCACGATATCCTTGACGCCATCGCCATCCATGTCGATCAGGTCAATCGCATGTAGTTCGCCAAACGCGACGCCGAAGGCGTTTAGTTCTGAACTCTCGTTCAAAATCATGTGTTGGATGAACGAAATATCTCCCTCGGTTCCGCCCGTTCCGCCGCTGCCGGCCGACGCGCCCATATTCTCATACCAGGCGAGTCCGTATCCGTGGGCCTCGAGAGAGGTGATCACGTCGTTGTCACCGTCCCCATCGGCATCATAGGCGTACATCTGCGCACCACCTCTCTCGCTGAAGGCAACCTCGTGGAATTGCCAGATGGGGTCGCCAGCGAGGGAAGGGGGCTGCTCCCACCAGCCAGCGCGTTCCAATACGTCTTCGCGCCCGTCTCCGTTGACATCACCCACTCCGAGTCCGTGGGTAAAGCGCTGCCAACCGCCATCAGAAGAGATCGGATGGAAGGTCCAGGGCAACTCCGGATGGCTCCAGTCTGGCTCGATGTAGCCGTATCTACCGTTCGATATGGCAACGATCTCCGGCCGGCCGTCACCGGTGATGTCCGTCCACCACGGCGATTCATTGTCAACGACGTCAAAAACCACATGCGCTGCCCAGTGGCCTGATGCCTCCCTGGCCACCCCGGGATTCTGGTACCAGGTCGCCATTTGGCCAGGGAATCCTATGATCAGAATGTCGTTGAAACCGTCGTCGTTGAAGTCGAGAACATGGGCGAAGAAATTGTCGGAGTAACCGGCGGGGTCAAACGGTTTTGGTTCGTAGTAGGCATGCCGCTGCCCGAAGTCAGGACCCTGGTACCAGTATGGCCCGGATACCAGATCATTGGTGCCGTCGCCATCGATGTCTCCGAAGTTGGCGCCTTCCGAGTAGAACACGTCGCCCAGCCGCCTGCTCTCAAATGATACGTAACTTCCGGGCAGCTCCGTCACCTGGATATTCTTGTGCCACGCCTCTGCGGGTGCTCCACTATGAATCTGCAGGCAGATGTTGCCCGTCCTTGGAACGTGGTCACGCTCTATGTAGTCGACGGTTTGAAGGTCGTTAATCCAGATTCGAATGCGAGAGCCCTCGGCGCGCACAACCAGCTCGTTCCAACCGCCTACGTTGACAACCGGAGCGACGTCTTCCGGCATTCCCCACGCCAGATAGCGGTTCCGCCGAGATTCATCATAAAGGGAACCCCATACGGGCGAACGCTCTCCTGCAGCAGCCTCCGCGGTGCTCCCGATCACGGTATTAAACCACGAGGCTGATACGGTGCCGACGTCAGCCTGATAGCCGGAGACTTCGTGGTGGCTTGTCAATCTTCGACTGCGAAACTGAATTCCTGCGTTGTCGCCCGGTCCAACGAGGGAGACCATCAGTCGAAGCTCAAAGTCACCAAACTCATCCCTTGAACAGAGGAACGCGTTCGATGCAATCTGCTCATCGAGCCTGCCAGCAACGATTGCGCCGTTCTCGATCCGGAACAAGTCGCTTGTCCCTTCCCAATTGGTGAACGTTTCTCCGTCGAACAGCGACCTGGATTGGGTGAATGAATGACTATTCTGTGCGGCAGCGCCGCCCGCCGAAATCAATGCCATGAAAGACGCGGCGCAGAGGAACGCTCGGTGGGTGAATCCGGCTACGTTTAGTATGAGAAGGGGAGTACGCATGGTGGCTGGCGTCTGGTCTTGCTCGAAGATAGGTGAACGTGCATGATTGTTACGAGCGTATTTGCTACACTCAAGATTCCCGCTCCAATCGTCAGGTTCACGGACTGAGAAGAATGAATCCAATCAAAGTTGCCGTCATCGGACTCGGGTTCGGTGCAGAGTTTATCCCGATATATCAGCGCCATCCAGGGGTCGAGCTTTGGGCAATATGCCAACGAGACGAGGAGAATCTCAACAAGACCGGAGATCAGTTCGGCGTTCCAAAGCGATACACGAGCTTCGAGGCGCTACTTGCGGATCCAGATCTTGATGCCGTTCACATCAATACGCCGATCGCCTCTCACGCTCCCATGTCGCTTGCCGCGCTTGAAGCGGGTAAACACTGCGCATGTACCGTTCCGATGGCCACTACGACAGAGGAGTGCCTGAAGATTGTCGATGCGCGCAATCGCTCGGGCAAGGTCTATATGATGATGGAGACCGCGATCTACACGCGCGAGTACCTGTACGCAAAGGACCTCGTAGATTCTGGCAAGATCGGGAAGATCCAGTTCCTTCGCGGGGCCCATCAACAGAATATGGGGCTTCCAGGCTGGCCCAGCTACTGGTATGGCTTCCCGCCAATGCACTACGCGACGCATGCCGTCAGCCCGCTGCTGGCGATATCGGGTACTACAGCAGAATCGGTCGTGTGCTTTGGATCCGGTCGCATCGATAGCGAATACGCGAAACACTACAACGCTCCTTTCGCCGTCGAATCGACGCTGATCAAGCTGCGCGACAGTGATCTGGCTTGCGAGGTAACGCGATCTCTGTTCAATACCATTCGGCAGTATCGCGAGAGCTTCGACGTGTATGGGACCGAAAGCTCATTCGAGTGGGAGCAGGTCATCGGCGAAGGCCCCGTCGTCTATTCGGGGTTCGAAGACGCGACGCGAGTCGAGGTGCCGGACTATGGTCACAGGTTGCCACCGGAGATTTCTGGTTTTACCCAGGCAGGCGTGTACGACGACGAACACGAACACACATCCTTCATCCAGGGCGGTGGCCATGGCGGTTCACACCCTCACCTGGTGCACGAGTTCATCTCTTCGATCCAGGGACAGCGCGAGTCGATCGCGGATGCAGCAACAGCGGCCAATTGGACGATGACCGGAATCTGCGCACACGAATCGGCGATGAAAGACGGCGCGCGTGTCGTCGTCCCTTCATAGGATCCTTTCAGACGAATGGTATTTACCGCGGCCGTTATCTCCATCGCCATGCAGGTCGTCTTCTTTACCATCTGACTATTGCGTGGTAGGGGCGGGGGAGCTGTCCTGGATGGGCTCTGGTGCTTCGCTGACCACGGCGGTGGGTACTGGTGAGAATAACAGCCTAGCGGGCTCTCGGTCTCTTCAATGTACTGTCGACTCCGACAGCGAGTCTACCGCCCTCAGATCGATCTTCGAGGTGGTGGTGGGGTTCAATGGCATATTCACGACCAAGTGTTTTGGCTTGTTCCATTAGAGTTTGAGAATAACGTTCTTCATCAAAAATAAGCTGCGTAATTCCATAGCGATCACGAAGATCTAT
>CALBJU010000091.1 GCA_937893205.1 uncultured Bacteroidota bacterium | reverse complement strand
GGTGATCTGCGCCAAGTCGGATTACGAGCGCTGCCGAATAACTGGAGCCCCACACGATGATACGTCCAAAGCCCTGTCGCCGCGTGTATTCGAGCGTGGCTTCAAGGTCCGGATAGGCTTCGCAGTACGAGTATTTCGCGTTACCCAACTGGGTCATCGTGCGATTGACCCCGCCGAAGCTGTCGCCACCACTCCGCTGGTCAATCGTCATAACGGCATAGCCCTTGCTGACGAGGCGGGGGACGATGGGCGCATATTCTCCTCGACCGTCTCCACCAGCTTGGTGGAATGCGAGAATCAGCGGAGGTCGCTTCACATTTTCCGGCTCGTACAGATCTCCATAGATCGTAATCCCGTCTTCGGTCTCGAGAGTAAACGAACGGTCGGCATCCTGCGCGCGGACACTCTGAATTACAAGTAGACCTACCAGGAACAGCGCGAGCGTTCTAGAGCAGATAATCAGGGGATGATTGCGATACATTCGACCTCGACTGCGGCGCCCAGTGCCAGTCCTTCTGCACCGAAGGCGCTGCGCGCGGGTTTGTGTCCTGGAAAATATTGCACGTACACCGCGTTGAAATCGCCCCACTGGCTGATGTCGTCAATCATCACGGTGCACTTGACTACGTGATCTAAAGACGAGCCGAACCGTTCCAAAGTTGCTTTGATGTTCTGCATGGTCTGGTGGGCTTCTCCTTCCATACCGCCCTCGGCGAGATCGAGGGTGCCTGGAAGATTTCCAATCTGTCCCGAGAGATAGAGTGTGTTTCCCACTCGAACCGCGGGGGAAAAAGGAAGACTGGCGTCCGGGGAGCCTCCCGTGAGGTACTCAACTTTGGAGGAGTCGTCATCTTTATCGGAGTGCTCACCCTCGGCGCAACCCGCGAGGATCAAGAACGCGGCCAGAAAGAGGCCGCATGTAGTTCGGGTCATTGTAGTTCGGGTCATTGTTGTTTGAGTTGTGATCATTAGATCGAACCTGCTTCCATGTAGTCGAGTGTCAAATTCAGAAGCGTCCGAACGCCGAGCTTCATTCCAGACTCATCGA
>CALBJU010000090.1 GCA_937893205.1 uncultured Bacteroidota bacterium | reverse complement strand
TCGTCGGTCCACGATCAAATCTGGCTGCCGGCTAAAGTGGCGGACGATGATGAGGTGCTCCTGGGCAACAAGCGTCTTCCAACGGATTTTGAATACGAGCTGGATTTTGGGTTCAGCTACCGATTTGGATCCATATACAATAATGTGGTCAATCCACGTTTCGGATTCGGATTCTAGGGCACCATTCTCCCGCTCGTAACCGACTTCGCGTATTCTATTCGCAACTGGAAGCAACGCATCGCTATCTTCCTGACCCATTTTGATATCTCAACAGAATCATGAGTCAAGAAAAGCGCCTGGGTGTCGGCTTTATCGGCAGCGGCTTCATCGCAAAATTTCACATCCTGTCGTGGCAGGCTGTCAGAGATTCGGACATTCTGGGCGTATGGAGTCCCAATAAGGAGAATGCCGAGAGTGCTGCTGCCTACGCCCAGAGTCTGCGGGTTGGCGAGGCGAAGGCCTATGATTCGATCACAGACATGATCGCGGATCCTGCCATCGATTGTCTCTGGATCTGTGGGCCGAATCACCGCCGCGTCGAAAACATGGAAGAAATTGTGGACGCCCTGAAGCGGGGGGTTGGAGAACTTGTAGGCGTGGCGTGTGAGAAACCGCTCGGCCGAAATGTTGCCGAGGCGAAACGGGTTGTCGAATTGATCGAACAGACGGATCTGCTTCATGGATATCTTGAAGATCAGATCTTTTCACCAACCCTGGTCCGAGGACGCGACATCGCCTGGAAGCGCGGTGCTGCCCTTAGCGGTAGGCCTTATCTGGCGCGTGCTGCTGAAGAACACTCTGGTCCTCACGCTCCGTGGTTCTGGAGTGGCCAGCATCAGGGTGGTGGAGTGCTCAACGATATGATGTGCCACAGCGTCGAAGTCGCTCGCTTTTTGTTGACTCGGCCTGGAGCGAGCAGAGATTCGATTACTCCCATCTCCGTCAACTGCCAGATTGCCTCGCTCAAGTGGAGCAGACCGGAATACGCAGAGCAGCTCCGGGATCGATTCGGTCCCACGATAGATTACAATAAATTTCCTGCTGAAGACTTCGCCAGGGCCACCATCGAGTACAAAGACGAACAGGGCCATCCGCTCATATCTGAAATGACAACCTCTTGGAGTTATGTCGGTCCGGGCCTTCGATTATCGTCGGAACTACTCGGCCCTGAGTACTCACTTCGAGTAAATTCTTTAGAGGCAGGCGGGACCGTTTTTCTCAGCAGAAGCGTGACCGGGGCTGCGGGAGAAGACCTCGTCGAAAAGCAGAATGCCGAGCAGGGCGACATGCCCTTCATTGGAAACGAGGCGGCGGAGTATGGCTACGAAGATGAAAACAGATATATGATCCGTTGTTTTTTGGACGGCAAACAGCCAGCCGAAAACTTTTACGATGGTCTCGAAGTGACCGAATTGTTGATGACGGCTTATATGAGTGCCGAAAAGGGATGCAAAGTCGATTGGAAGCCCGATAATCTCGATGGCTACATTCCGCCCGTCGCCAGGGGCGACTGGAATCCGCGCGAAGCATAGCTCTACGATCACTCCCGCCTGAGACCTTATCCCATCCATCAACCGTTCATCACTCGGTCGTTGGTTCTTCTTTCTTGAATGTTGACCATTGCGCCCGGAAGACGCGCTCCTGGGACTTCTACATCTGGAAAGAGGGCGCATTGTGGCAGATTACCTGAAGTACACGGTTCGAACAGCTGTACTGTTCGGCCTCCTGTTTATTGTTTCGGACTCATTTTCGCAATCGGCTGACAAAGGAGGCTTGCAGTTCGCCGAGGAAAACGAGTCAATCTTTACAATTCCATCGCTTGAAAATCCTGTACATCTCGACGGGATCATGGACGATTCGGAATGGGGATTTGGCCCGAAGATTCGACTCCCATTCGAAGTCGATCCAGGAAACAATTCCAGTGCGCCGGTCGACACCTTTTGCCGAATTGCCTTTGACGACGCGTACCTGTATTTCGGATGTGTTGCGTCTGACCCGAACCCAGAATTGATCCGGGTATTCATAACCGATCGAGACGGACTGGACGGACACGATAAGATCGTCCTGTTTCTGGATCCGTTCGACGATTCGCGTCGAGCTATGACGTTCGGAGTGAACCCTCTTGGAGTTCAGCAAGACGGTACGATTGACGAACAGCGTTCTGACTACTTCGATAGTTCCTGGGACGGCATCTGGGATTCATTTGGGCGAATCACTGAGCGTGGGTTTGTCATTGAGGCCGCGGTACCATTCAAGACATTACGTTTTCCGAATACCTCAGATCCGCAATCCTGGCGCTTCTTCATCGAGCGAACCTGGCCAAGGAGTGCTGAGGTAACCACGAGAACCGGGCCTATCGTTCGTTCAAATCCATGTGTACTCTGTCAGGCCTCTCACGTGAACGGAGTGATCGCTACCAACGCCGGGATCAATCTCGAGCTCCGACCAACCCTCACCAGCGGCAGAACAGACGAGCGAGACGACAATCTGAGCTCCGGCCTGACGGCAGGCGACCTTCGAAGAGAATTTGGCCTCGACTTAAGATGGAATCCAACCTCAGATATCACCCTGTCCGGTACCCTTAATCCAGACTTTTCTCAAGTTGAAGCCGATGCCGCTCAACTCGATATAAATAACAATTCGCCCTTCGATTCGACGAAAAGCGCGCGTTCTTTCTGGAGAATGCTGATCTCTTCGAAACTCCTCACGACGTCGTTTTCACTCGAACGATCAACGATCCTACGTGGGGAGTCAATGTGAGCGGAAAAAGTGGGAGCTCATCTTTTGGTCTTATTGCAGCCGAAGATCAATCGACCTTCTTGGTTCTTCCGGAGCGTTTTACATCCCGAATTGCTCAGATCGAGGGTAGGTCCCACTCCGTGATAGGCCGTTATCGAATCGATTTACCGTTGAAATCCTCGCTAGGTATCGTTGGAACCCACCGTTCAAACGGCGACTACTTCAATCAGGTCGTGGCGTTGGACGGCTTCGCACGCCCGATATCCCGAACAACGGCCTCTGTGCAGATTCTTGGTTCCCGCACCAGATACCCCGAGGAGTTCGCCCTATCCCACAATCAGATCACCGGAAAGTTTTCGGGCTGGGGCCTTGAGTCCGAAATCAACTACGACTCAAGGAATCTGGAAGCGGAGATCTTTTTTGAAACCTCGTCAGACGATTTTCGGGCGGATCTGGGGGAAGTAGATCAGGTGGGTGTGACCCATCTGAGATTTCAGATCAATCCCCAAATATATGGGGGCCCCAATTCATGGTTTACTCGTCTGGAGTTTTGGACGGCCATCTGGGAGGGCTGGGACGCTGATGGAAATGAAACTGATGAGTATCGCGTGGTGTCCTTTCAGTGGTACGGGAAAGCCCAGTCGCACTGGCGGACTTTTTTTCAGCGCAGGGGCGCGTACATCGGTAGCGAAACCCTGAGAGTAAATCGCGTGATAACTTTCTTGGGCGCTGAGCCGACGTCCTGGCTCGATGTGGAGATCAACGGTATTTTTGGAGAGGGCCTGGATTTCGCAAATGCGCGGGTAGGGAAACAAATGAGACTGGGCGCTAACATGGGAGTGCGACTCGGAGTGAAAACTGATATTCGCTTCACACACACGTATGACCGTCTGAACGCAGGCGCTTCCAACGTCTTCCGAGCCCACCTCTCAGAAATGAAGCTCATCTATAATTTTAACAGTCGGATGTTCGTTCGATCCATTCTTCAGGTGCGGCATACGAGGCGAAATCCCGACAATTACACATCAGTGGTGAATCGACGGCAAACTTCCGTATTCGGACAGATTTTGTTTTCCTACAAGGTCAATCCACAATCCGTCGCATTCCTCGGATACACGGATAACCGGAGTGGTGAGACGGATTCTGAATGGATGGTCAGTTCGTTTGCGAGAGAGAATCGGTCCGTATTTTTAAAACTGGGGTACGCTTGGCGACCGTAGATGTGGAAAAGTGCTGAAAGCGCGTATTTTGTGGGCCCTTTCCCCCACATTTCTATCATACGATGCGCTTTCGAATTTTATTTCTCGCCCTGGCCGTTTCCGTAATCTCCATCCCTGCGGCGGCCCAGAAGCTTGACATGGAACTGTTCGAGGCGATGAAGCCCCGAAACATTGGTCCTGCCGGGATGAGCGGACGCGTGACAAGTATCGACGCGGTTCACTCGAATCCAGACATCATCTATGCGGGTACGGCATCGGGTGGACTATGGAAGTCTACGTCAGGGGGCATCAATTGGACCTCGCTTTTTGACGAAGAACCGACGCACTCCATCGGAGTGGTCGCGATCAATCAGTCAAATCCTGACATTGTATGGGTGGGGGCGGGAGAAGGAAATCCAAGGAACAGCCAATCAGCTGGCAACGGACTCTACAAAACGATCGATGGTGGTGTTACCTGGAAGCATCTGGGACTCGAAGATT
>CALBJU010000089.1 GCA_937893205.1 uncultured Bacteroidota bacterium | reverse complement strand
AATCAATTTCATCCCCAAAAAATTCAATCCGAATCGGATAGGATCCGATGAAAGGAAAAATGTCCAGGATGCCACCACGCAGGGCGAGATCTCCTGGAGCCTGTGCAAACTCAGTGCGCGTAAATCCTTGTTCGACGAGTCGTTCGATCAGGACTTCAGGATCGATCTCATCGCCGATTTCCACGTGTTGGGATGCTCCCTCGATGGCATCTGGCGGCGGCACCTTCTCGATGAGCGCGTCAACACTAGTTACCAGTATATCCGCAAACGACTCCGTTAGCCTTTGCAGGACATCGCCTCGCGCAATTGTAGGGGAAGGATCGGGAATGTGTTCAGAATCGAAAGGGCGGTTGTCCGAAGGAGGAAGCAGGAGAACCTGTTCGTCTGAACCAAGAATTTGTTGAAGGTCCGAACCGAAAAATGCGGCGCTGTCGGGATCGGCCAGCACACAGATAAGAGGACGTCCGGTTCGTTGAAATACTTCGGCGGTGAGGAAAGCGGGCAGCGAACCGACAGCGCCGCGAACAGATACGTGCTTTCCTTCAACCGCATCTGTTGTCGGCGCCTCACCAGCCCACTTGACGAGCTGCTTTGAGAAGGAGGCGGGTGCTATTAATTGACGTAGGGCTTCGAGCGACACGGCGAACAGAAATTTTCAAAACGATCGTTGATACGGCAAAGGGATTCAACGGGTCCACTAGTCTGGCTCATAGCCGATGCCTTCAATTGCACCCCGGACAAATCCTCTTGATGCGCGCAGTCGAGACGCGGCCTCTTCCAGGGAAACTTTGGCCAGGTGCATCACGAGGGCCGTCTTTACATGCCCGCCACCGCGGTCAAGAACGGCTGATGCAGTGCTATAATCGACGCCAGTCACGATCATGACCGTTCGTTTGGATCGCTCGACAAGTTTTGCGTTCGTCATCTGAAGATCGACCATCATATTCTCGTAGACCTTACCGATCCTGATCATACTAGCCGTTGTCAGCATGTTGAGCACCATTTTTTGTGCGGTGCCACTTTTCATTCTTGTCGATCCCATGATGACTTCGGGTCCGACAACCGGGCAGATCGCAATATCCACGTCCAGATTGAACTCCGAGCGCGGTGTACACGTGATGAACAGTGTCTTGCAGCCAATGTGCTTTGCCCTCTCAACGGCGCCCACCACGTACGGCGTTCTGCGGCTGGCCGCAATCCCACAAACGACATCACCGCTTTTAACACCTGCCTCGCGAATGGCGTCATGTCCGTTTTCCGTCAGGTCTTCGGCACCTTCCTGGGACTTGAATACAGCCGCCGGGCCTCCCGCGATCAAACCCTGGACCATGTCGGGGTCGGAACCGAAGGTTGGTGGGCACTCCGAGGCGTCAAGAATGCCGAGACGACCACTCGTACCTGCGCCTGCGTAAAATAATCTGCCTCCAGCGTTGAAGGATTCAACGATTATGTCGACGGCGTCGGCGATGTAGTCCAGTTGCGTGGCGACCGCCTCCGCTACGAGTCTGTCCTCAGAACTGATAATATCGAGAACGCCGCGCACAGATTCTGTGTCGATATTTCTGGAACGAGGGTTCCTCTGCTCGGTGGCCAATTTCTCGATTTCAGAAAAAAGAGGAGGTGCTTTACTCATGGAAAGCCTCTGTAAGGCAGATAACGCAATATTTTTGGGCTGGCGGTTCCAATTCCTCAGACCCGCAACCTACCGGTGGCGGCGGCGGGGATGGCCACCAGGCCATCCTCCTCCTCGAACGAATGCGTAGGATCTGCGTACCCATTCAGGCACTCACCCTCAGCGCATCAGCGCCCATTGAAAGTGGTGCCGCCCGCACATTTGTCGAAGATAAAGTTTTCAGTCGGCTCTTTGTTTATCAAGTCGATACATCTGAAAGGAATTCGCGCCCATCAGGACTCGACCGTCAATTTCGACGACGGAATAAATCTGATTGTTGGACCCAACGGCGCCGGAAAAACCAATATTCTGGAAGCAGTGCATCTGCTCTGCTTGTCCAAAAGCTTCCTGACATCCAACGACCGATACGTTCTTCGGAGGGGTGAACCATTTTACGAGGTGGAAGGCCACTTCGAGTCCGATATTCGAGGGTCCGTTACGGTTCGAGCCGCCTTCGTGCCCGGAGAGGGAAAGAAAATCTTCGTCGGGGGTGCGGTTCTGGAGCGAATGGTCGATTTGGTTGGCCGGTTTCCGATCGTTGTCTTTTCTCCCGGAGATCAACGACTTACGGCGGAAGGCCCGGAATTCAGGCGCCGCTTTCTGGACAACATTGTGTCCCAGTCCAGCAGCCTCTATCTGGACCACCTTTTGCGGTATAAAAAGGTTCTCAAGCAGCGTAACGAACTACTTCTGAGCGCCCGAAAGAGAAGACAGGTCCCGGACGCCGTTCTCCTGGATTCGTGGACTCAGGAGCTCGTTCTACACGGAGCAGCAATCATTGCCGATCGAATTCGCTTCACAGAAAAGTATGCTGGACATCTCGAGCGCGCCTTCGAACAGATAAGCTCAGTCGCCGAACGACCCACTATCGTGTACACGCCTTTTGCAGATCACCTTGCTACACCAGAAAATGCAAGTGATCTGTACCAGGCGGAGCTCGAACGCAGACGTCAATCAGAACTGGACCGAGGGGTAACTCTTGTCGGGCCCCACCGTGACGATCTGGAAATGTACCTGGATGAGATGCCGGTTCGACGATTTGCGTCGCAGGGTCAGCATCGCACGTTCGGAATGGCCCTGAAGCTCGCGCAATACGACTATCTGAAAGAGCGATCTGCGGAGAGGCCCATCTTACTCCTGGACGATATTTTTGACAATCTTGACCCCGCCCGGATAGGCGCCTTTCTGGATATACTCGATTCTGATGTCATCGGCCAGAGTATCACCACAGCGGCGCGGAAGGAAATAGTGTACAATCATCTTGGTTCGCATCCATGTCGAACGACTTTTGTGGAGACCGGGGGTCTTGTACTCGAAAAAGAACCCACGGACGTATTGATCGGAACGCGTGACAGTGCGAGCAGCGATTAGAAACGATAACATCAGAAACAATCATTATCACCGCCGAATGACGGACTTTTCTTCTATAACTCGTTCCGAAACCAATCGAGACCCGGGCGACCTCCGGCGCCAGGGCGTACCTGCGGCTGTCTGTGCCGCTCTTGGAAGACAGATCCAGACAGGTCTCGTGGTCCTGCTCCTGGTTGCATTCACAGGATGTGCAGCCTCCACGAATCCCATTTCGGGTCGGCGCGCATTCAACTATGCGTGGTCACCCGCAGAAGAGCTCCGAATCGGGGCGGAGGCCGATCCTCAGATTGTCGCCCAGTACGGACTCTATGACAACGATTCTCTGGCAGAGTATGTCGATTCTTTGGGCCAGGAGCTGGCCCAGGTAAGTCATTTTCGGCGGCCGGGTATTGATCCAATTTTCGGTAACATGAGTTTTCATTTTCGCGTGCTGGACAGCCCCGTGGTGAACGCCTTCGCGCTACCGGGAGGATTCATCTACGTAACCAGAGGACTCCTGGCACACCTGGAAAATGAAGCCCAACTCGCGGTAGTGCTGGGTCACGAGATCGGTCACGTGGTCGGGAGACATGGATCTAAAGCCATGTGGCGCAGGCAGTTTGGATCGGGTGCCTTGCTACTGGGTGCCATCGGAGGACAGGCTGTATTTGGTGGAAATGCAGCAGAGAACATCATGAATGTCGGTGGCACAGCCTCGCAGCTTCTCTTTCTGAAGTACGGTCGAGGTGCAGAGTCGGAATCGGACCAGTTAGGCGTGGACTACGCGGCGCTCGCCGGTTACGATGCCTCTCAGGCTTCTGCGTTTTTTCGTTCTCTCGAGAGGTTGGGCGATCAATCGGGACAGTCGCTTCCGGGACTCCTCTCCTCCCATCCCGATCCGGGCGACAGGGAGCTTTACATTCAGCAGCGTTCGGCGCGCTGGGCATCGGAGCTACCCATGGACAGAGTTGGCCGTGGGGCACTCTTCCGACACGTTGGGGGATTGGTTTACGGCACCGATCCACGCCAGGGGTTTGAGGAAAACGGAGTCTTCTATCACCCCCAGATGGAGTTCAGCTTTCCCGTCCCGGCGGCTTACACCCTGGTCAATCAACCCACACAGGTTGTGATGGCCGCCCAAGATCAGCAGGCCGTCATCGTGATGGAAATTGACACTGAACATCAACGAGCTCGTTCAGCCGCGGACGCCTTTAAGGCTCGGGATGATATTCAGGTAGTAGAAAGCGGCATCGGCCAGGCCGGTGGAATGGTGATGCACTACATCATCGCCGATGCAACTTCTTCAGATGGACAGGAGCTTCGCCTCCGAAAACAGTACATCGAAAAAGAGGGAAGTGTCTTCGTGTTCACGGGATACACCCTTCGAACCAGTTACGATGACCATGCGGCATCCTTTTCCAGAACCATGCAGGGATTTCGCACCGTCACCGATCCAAAAATTCTGGACACAAAACCGCAGAGGGTGACGCTACGAAGGAATGGGCAGTCCACTACGTTTGGAGCGTTGATCGGATCGACGTTTCCCCCGGGACTGTCGCAATTGTCGTTGGCGATACTGAATCAGGTGGAAGTTTCCGATCAGATTCCGGCTGGGGAGACCTACAAAACGGTGAAGTGACTGTAGGGACTGCAGGTCACCGAAAAGTGACGGCTCCTCCCTCTCAGTCCTGTCCCTCACCGGGTGGGATCAACGTCGCGTCGCCAGCGACACACATCTTTTTTCCCAGATAGATGTAGGTCCGCATCTTAATGTGGCGGTACTTTTCGATTTTTTCTGCGACTCGAACCTCGACGGTAATCTCTGACCCCACGGGAACGGGGCGCAGGAATCGAGCAGAAATATTTACGGCCACGCAACCAGGACCCGGAAAATCACGCCCCAGTGCCTTCGAAATGATCCCCAACAGAAACATGCCGTGAACGATGGGTTTTCCAAACCGGGTCGACGCAGCGTACTCGGCGTCGATGTGGATCGGATTATCATCCCCGGTCAGATTCGCGAACGTCTGGACGTCTTCGGCCGTCAATACACGGCTGATAGAGACCTTCTGGCCTATTTCAAGCGCATCGTATGTGTTCGGATTGGAGCTCATTACTGCGGAGATCTTCGAGTGGAATGTCTTCCCAAACCTACGGTTAAATGTGGGGTTTTCGAATGATAGTGCTGATGAATAAAAAAAGTATTACGCGGGGGCCGATCAGTCCCAAACAAAAATTGGAGTCTTCGAGGGGTTGATGGGGCAGAAATCGCGGTCCCACGAAAATAATTGAACAATAGCATCAGTAGGTGAGTTCGATGCCCCATTCTTATTCAATTGGCGTTCGATCCTCTTGGCTCCATGATGCATAGTCTTTTTCAGTCGCTCCGCCCTTTCATCCGGGTGGTGGTTCGTCAGGCACACTGGGTTCTGTTGCTGGCTCTCCTATTGTCCGCCTTAGGAATTCGAGGAGCCCTGCGACTGTCGATTGACACAGACCTGGCCAATCTGATTCCACCGGAGTACCACAGTGTTCAGGCTCTGGAACGACTCAGAGACACGGTGGGAGGCGAAAGTGAGGCTGCGATTGCGATAGAAAGCCCGTCTTTCGAAGCCAACAAGGCGTTCGCGGAAGCGCTCATCCCGGAAATACTGAGTCTCGTTGGAGACGGCTATGATGAGCCCTACTTCCAGCGAGTTGAGTACTACAAGGACACGGAATTCCTCAAAGCCAATGCGTTGTATTTCGCGACTCCGGCGGAGCTGGATCTGGTAGACACCTGGTTGCAGGACAAGATTACGGACGCGCGTCTGGACGCAAATCCTTTCTTTTTCGACCTGGAGGACGACGACGACTTCGAAGCCGAGCCCGACTCGGTCGGAGAAGAGCTCCGGGCTGTATATGACGAAATCGTCTCAAAAGAATATCCGATCTCTGAAGACAGTCTGACGATGGTGCTTCGATTCTTTCCCGCCGAGTCGTCATCAAATATCCGGTTCATTGAAAGGGCCTATGCCGACATCGATGCTGCGATTGCGCGGATCGATCCCTCGTCGTTCCATCCGGATATGCACACGACGACAGCAGGTCGATTGCTCAGGCAGATGATCGAGGTTCAGACCATCCAGCAAGATGTTCTCGGCTCGTTTGGGATGGGAGCCCTGGCTGTGTTGTTGCTGGTTGTCTTCTATTTCTTCTACAAATCGTATCGCGCCCGCGCCGGGAAAACCCTCCAACCCGTTGTGCTGCTTGTGGAAGTGATACGAATGCCGGTAATGGCGCTCATAATCGGCCTGCCGCTTCTGATGAGTCTTTCCTGGACGTTCGGGATCGCGTATCTCGCCTACGGACAGCTCAATCTGATGACGTCGACACTCGGCCTGGTGCTGTTTGGCCTGGGAATCGACTATGGCATTCATTTTTACGCGCGGTACTCAGAAGAGAGGGCGACGGGAAAGACCGTTTTGGATGCGATCGAAACGACGTTCGCCAGCACGGGGCAGGCCATCACGATTGGTGCGCTCACCACATCGCTTGCCATGTACGTATTGGTGATTGCCGATTTTCGGGGCTTCAGCCAGTTTGGTTTTATCGCGGGCACGGGGATTCTTTTTGCGCTCGTCGCCATGTTGGTCGTGATGCCAGCCCTTCTGTCGGTTTTTGAGCGGATTCACCTGCTCAATCTTGAGGGGGGCACCCAATCGCCAACCAGTTTCCAAACAGGAAGGGTATTTCCTGGTGCAAAAGGGGTCTTGATTCTGAGTCTGCTGACCGTCGTAGCAGCCCTGGCGTTCTTGCCGAAGGTCGAATTCGAATACCGATTTGGCGAACTCGAACCGACGTACGAAGAATATGACAAGCGCCGAGCCGTTGTTCGCAAGGTGTACAATGATCGGCGGCGCAGGAATCCTGCGTATGTGGTTGTGGATTCGCCCGACGAAATAGGGCCCATCACCCAGGTTCTGAACGACCGATTGGCGGCAGACAGCCTCTCACCATCGATCAACCGAATCGAGTCTCTTCAGGATCGATTCCCGATGAATCCCGAAGCACAGCAGGTGCGCCTGGACCGGCTCGCATACATTCGAGAGCTTCTGGACGATTCGTTTCTTAAGCAAGATGACTCTGCCGAAATGGATCGACTGCGCGCAGCCGCGTCAACGGACAGAGTCCTGCAGTTCGAGGCGGTGCCCGAGTTCCTGAGAAAGCAGTTCACCTCAAAGTCCGGCGAGTTGGGGAATTTCGTGATCATCTATCCCGCCTTTGGATTGTCCGACGGACGGCGGTCAATGGCGTTTTCGGACGATGTCTCCACAATCGTTACCGCAGACGGCCGGGAGTACCATGCGGGGTCAACATCTCTCGTGGCGGCAGATATGCTGAAGCTCATGCGCAGCGAGGCCCCGTGGATGGTTCTTGCCACCCTGCTCATTGTTTCCGCGTTGATGTTTCTGAATTTTCGCACGGTGAAGTGGGCGTTACTGGCTCTGTTGCCCCTCATCGTCGGCGTGCTCTGGATGCTGCTACTGGTGGAAATTCTGGGTGCGCGGCTCAACTTTTACAACCTGATCGTGCTCCCTGCTGTTCTTGGAATCGGCAACGATGCGGGAGTCCATCTCGTTCACCGATACCGCGAGGAAGGACGGGGATCCTTAATGAGCGTTCTCCGATCAACCGGTGAACACGTGGCCATAGGATCCTTGACTACGATGCTTGGATTCGCGGGTTTGTTGCTCAGCTTTCATCCCGGACTCGAATCCATTGGACTGCTCGCTGTCCTGGGTATTGGCTCCACATTGGTAGCAGCACTCCTGTTCTTGCCCGCCATGCTGCAGTGGCTCGAGGATCGCTAACAGAGTTCCAGTGCGTCCAGATACCGGTTGGAGACTGCGTCCCAGCCGTGTCGACTGAGGATGTGCTCTCGCGTATGAGTAGACAGGTCGGCCAGCGCGGTCCGATTCCTGTCCAGATCGGAAATTCTGCTCACGAAACCCACCGTATCACCCGTCTCGCAAAAATATCCGTTTGTCCCCTCTTCGATGACCTCAATGATACCTTCGAGCCTCGAAGCCACCGTGGGAAGTCCATTCAATCCCGCCTCCAACATCACGATTCCGAAGCCTTCCATGTCACCCGGCACCGGAATATTGGGCATGATGAAAAGGTCAGCGCTCTGGTAAAGATCTCGAAGATCGTCGTTACCGAGTTTTCCCATCAGGCGAACCCGCCGCTCCAACCCAGTAGATTTAATGGCTGCCAGGATTGAGTCGCCCTCAGGCCCCATTCCACCCAGCCAATAGTGTACGTGCTCGGGCAGTTCGGGCATCACATTTTCTATAAACCACGCGAATCCCTTGCGCTTCACCTGGCGACCCACCGAGCACAACAGGAAAGCTCCACTAGGAAGGTCGCCGCGAAATGATCGCCCATCACGAAATCCCGCCGACGTTTCTGGAGCCGGGAAGCGGCTCAGATCAACTCCGTTGTGGACTACACGTAGTTTTTCGGGTAATAGACCGCGCGCGATGCACGCCTCTCCTGTAGCCTTGCTGACCGGCATGACCAGATCGACGGCGCGGAACACCTTTGGGACGATATACTTCTGATAGAAGTGGACGGGAAGTGTGCCGTCCTGGCCGTGTACAATGGACGCGACTCGGACTCCCGATCGGACTGACAGACGTCGCAAGAAAATCGATATTGTGGCAGTCACCATGCTCGAAAACAGGATGACATCTACCTGGCCCTGGCTGATTCGGCGTCGAAGACGGAAGTACGTCACTACCAGAAATGGAAAGGTCAGAA
>CALBJU010000088.1 GCA_937893205.1 uncultured Bacteroidota bacterium | reverse complement strand
TCTGTATTCATTCCGCGACTCGTCTCCGTGAATCGAGATCAAGAAGACCCCGCCGGGACTCCCTCTTCATCGACCACCGCCAATGAAAAAAAGGTTCTCATTGGGTCCTGCCACCCTGGTAACCGCCGCCTTCGTAGGCCCGGGGACTGTAACCGCGTGCACGTTGGCCGGAGTAAATTTTGGCAATGCGCTCTTATGGGCTCTGCTGTTTTCAACCCTGGCAACCATGGTCTTGCAGGAAATGGCGGCTCGTCTCGGCATCGTTGGACGATTGGGCCTCGGGGAGGCGCTTCGGGCGGCCGTCAAGACTCCGGTGGGACGTGGATTGATGGTCGCGCTCGTGGTCTCGGCCATCTTTATCGGAAATGGCGCCTATGAAGGAGGCAACATATCGGGTGCGGTGTTGGGGCTGGATACCGTATTTCCGGATATGCCGGCTGGTAATATCGTCTGGCCATTGCTCATTGGTGCTGCAGCGCTGGGCATTTTGGCCCGGGCTCGATATCGGGTGCTTGAGCGTGTTTTGATCGGGCTCGTAGTCACGATGAGCCTGGCGTTCATCGCGACCTTCATTCTGATTCGGCCTGATCTCGGAGAAATGATCAGCGGCCTGTTTATTCCCTCTCTACCTGATGGCTCGGTACTGACAGTAATTGCTCTGATCGGTACGACAGTTGTTCCGTACAACCTTTTTCTGCACTCGGCCGTGGCGCGAGAGCGATTCAAGGGTGCAGAAGATCTGGCGGCCTCGCGAGCTGATATTGGAATCTCAATTTCGCTGGGCGGCCTGATCTCTATCGCAATCGTCTCGACCGCGGCAGCCTCGTTTTTTGGAACAGGAATCGCCATAGAGAGCGCCGGCGACATGGCTGTTCAGCTCGAACCCCTACTTGGGAAATGGTCGGTCGTTTTCATGGGCATTGGTCTGCTCGCAGCGGGTATTTCCTCGGCCATCACGGCCCCATTGGCCGCGGCCTATGCTGCTACGGGCGTTCTGGGATGGGAGGTGGATTTGAAGGCGCGTCGATTCAAGATCATCTGGGCTCTGATTCTCGCCGCCGGAGTTGCGGTATCAGTAAGTGGACTTCGCCCTATCAGCATCATCTGGTTTGCACAGGTCGCGAATGGGTTTCTATTGCCGGTCATGGCTGTATTTTTACTCAAAGTGATGAATGATCGAAATATTTTGGGCGACCTGGTGAACACGCGCCGACAGAACCTCATGGGGATGATTGTCGTGGTGGTAACTCTACTGCTCTCCGGTCGAAGCCTACTATCTGCTTTTGGATTCATTTGAAAGATTTCAGCATCGATATCAACTGTGACCTTGGCGAGAGCACCGATCCGGCGGGGTTGGCCCAGGAAGCCGAGATCATGTCGCTCGTTTCCTCCTGCAACATCGCATGCGGTTTTCACGCGGGAAATTCGGACGTCATGAATCTCACAGTGGAGCTTGCACTTGAGCACGGCGTCGCAATCGGGGCGCACCCAGGGTACGATGACGCAGAGGGATTCGGCCGCAGGGCCGTAGAACTGTCTGATGATGAGATGGGGGACTTAATTCTCGAGCAAATTGGAGCACTCGGAACCATCGTCCGTGCCAAAGGCGGCGAGCTTAGTCACGTCAAGTTGCACGGCGCACTCTACAATCTGCTGGCAGTCGACTACGAGAAAGCTCTAGTGGCCGCGGAGGCGGTGAAGAACTTCGACGCTTCGCTAAAGTGGTATGCTCTTTCCGGATCGGAATCGGATCGTGCGGGAAGGGATGTGGGACTCACCGTGGTGCGCGAGGCATTCATCGACCGGGCATATCTTCCATCCGGGCAACTGGTGCCTCGGAGTAGTCCAGGCGCAGTTTTGACCGACGGAGAGATGATGGCCGAGCGCGCAATTCGGCTCGTAAAATCCCAGGAAATAATCGCTCACGATGATACCCTCATAGAGGTACCAAACGAGACGCTCTGCATCCATGGCGATCATCCCGGAGCCGCTCGAACGGCGCAGGTCGTGCGGACACGACTGAAGGAAGCCGGAATCGATATCAGGTCTACATCGTGAGCAGCGAACACCTCAAAGCTCCAGAATGGGTTCCCAATGGGGATCGATCGCTTCTCCTTCGATTTGGAGACTCGATATCGGAGTCGATGGTGCGCCGCGTGATTGGTCTTGGGATCTGGGTTGAGGATGAAGACATAGCGGGGGTGCTGGATGTCGTTCCGGCGTTCGCGAGCCTGATGATCCACTTTGATCCAGATGTCGTCGAGATGGTAGATCTGTCTCGGCTTTTGGACGAAAAAATCAGATCTGCTCAAGTCGAGGAAATTGAATCAGGACCGGTCCTGGACATACCGGTCTGCTACCATCCCTCGGCCGCTCCAGACCTGGCAGAACTGGCGCGCCATTGCGGGATGAGTCAGGAGGAGGTTGTCCAGCGCCACAGTGCGTCCGCATTCCGGGTCTACATGCTTGGCTTCATTCCGGGGTTCGTCTATCTGGGAGGGATGGATGATGCCCTCTCGTGCCCTCGCCGGGCCTCACCACGGGTCAGTGTGCCCAAAGGATCCATCGGCATTGCGGGCAATCAGACGGGCATCTACTCGCTTGAAAGTCCCGGGGGCTGGCAGATCATCGGCCGGACACCCATTTCCTTGTTTGAACTGAACCGTGACCCGCCATTCTGGGCGAAACACATGCAGGAGATCAGGTTCACTCCCATATCAATGGATGAATTGGAGGGGTGGCCCCAGTGAATGCACTGAAGATCCTCAAACCGGGGTTATTGACGACCGTGCAGGATGCCGGGAGGCCCGGATTCATGAAATACGGGATACCCCTGTGCGGCGCGATGGACCAGAGGTCCATGCGCGCGGCAAATTCTCTACTCGGAAATGCTCTGGGTGCGGCGGTTCTGGAAATCACCATGACGGGCCCCGAATTTGTGGCGCTTGCGCCCACCACCATCGCGATAGCTGGTGCAAGGTTTGACGTACTGGTCAACGGCACGTCAACGGAAGCTCCCGTACTCAGCCTGGCTGAGGGAGATACCGTCAGGTTTTCTCGCTTGCTAGAGGGAGCTCGAGCGTATCTGGCGCTTTCCGGGGGGGTGGACGCGCCCCTCGTCATGGGAAGTAGATCGACCTATGTTCTAGGAGCATTCGGTGGGTTCGAAGGTCGCTCTCTCCGTGCAGGAGACGTTTTGAACGCCGGTACCGACCGGGCCTTGACTTCGGAGTCGCCCAAGACTACTCCGCTGGATGAAGAGACCACTCTGCGGGTCGTCCCGGGGGCCGAAGCCGATCAATTTTCGGCGGCCGCCACAGAGCACTTGCTGGACGCGATCTGGAACGTATCTCCTGATTCTAACAGAATGGGATTCCGACTGACGGGTCCTGCGTTAATAACACCATCCACGGGTTCGATGTTATCAACGGGCCTCATGCCGGGAAGTGTTCAGTTGCCCCCCGACGGTCAACCCATCGTCATCATGCGCGACGGACAAACAACGGGAGGTTATCCGCGCGTATTCCATGTGCTCTCGGAAGACATTGACCTTCTGGCGCAAGCACGCGGCGGCGCCGTCGTACGATTCGTTCGCGCGTGAGAATGTTAACTGCGTTGTATACTTGAGTCCAAATTTCTAAGCGATTCCGATGGAAGAAAAAACACCACGTCCCGGTACCAAATGTGTCTGGTCCGGCGAAGAGGAATATCTGATGCAAGGGGCGACCCAGGTCCCGGTAGTACACAGCGTCTCCTACGGCTTCGACGACGTGGACGAGTGGCTGGCCGTCGCGAAGGGTGAGAAGGAAGGCCACATCTACGGCCGCAACACGAACCCCACGGTTCACGCGTTTGAAGAAAAAGTTCGATCGCTGGAAAACGCCGAAGCCGCCACCAGCGCGTCGACCGGCATGGCGATAATCAGCGCGACATTGTTTTCCTTGCTCCGTCCGGGAGATCGTGTCGTCTCCGTTAAGGACACGTACGGCGGTACGAATGTACTTTTTACTGAATTTCTTCCAAAAATAGGTGTTACCGTAACTCTGTGTGACACAATAGATCACGATCAGATCGAAGCCGAAATAGGAAAGGGATGTCAGATCGTTTATCTCGAAAGCCCCACCAATCCGACGACGAAAGTCGTAGACATCGCGAGACTGGCTGCGGTCGGTCGCGAGGCCCATGCGACGGTCGTTGTGGACAACACCTTCGCCACTCCCATCAATCAGCAACCCCTCGCACTCGGCGCCGATCTGGTAGTGCACAGCGCTACCAAGTTTCTGGGAGGGCACGCGGACGCCCTGGGTGGTGTTGTTTGCGGGGAGAAATCTCTGATTGACACGATCTATCATTACAGAGAAATCAATGGTGCGACGCTCCACCCGATGGCCGCGTACCTACTTTTACGGGGCATGAAAACGCTCGAGCTTCGCATCCAACAGCAGAATCGAAGCGCAATGCGCGTCGCGTCGTTTCTGGAAACTCACGACGCAGTCGGCCAGGTTTATTATCCAGGGCTCGCCTCTCACGAAGGCCATCAGATTGCGAGCAAACAGATGCAAGGATTCGGAGGGATGCTCAGCTTCATGCTGAAGGACAACACCTTCGATGCAGTGCGCCGATTCATTCCACGCCTCCGTTTTGCCCACGCCGCTGCAAATCTGGGATCTGTCGAGACCATCGTCGGCCCGCCAGCAACGACGAGTCATGTCGAATGCACTCCAGAGGAGCGTGCTGCCATGGGAATCCCAGAAAGCCTGATCAGGTATTCGACAGGAATCGAGGACATCGATGATCTTATCGATGATCTCCAGCAGGCGCTGGGAAAGGTCTAGACCGCGGAGACCGCCGTCGAGCTGATCATGAACTGCACGAGAGCATGGAGCAGCCGGCTTTGTTTCGGGCCCATTCAGGTCGTTTGGAAGCGTAGTGTTCAAACTGGGGCTGCTCGTCGTAGGGCTTGCGCATGACCTCCAGCAGCTCACTGATCATCGAATGATCACCCTCGTGGGACCTGTCGATTGCCTGTTGGGCGAGGTAGTTGCGGAGGACGTACTTGGGATTGACTGCGTTCATGCGCAGTTTTCGCTCATGAGCGGAGCTCACATCCTGGCCGGCGCGATCAACATACCGGGAGAGCCACTGCTTCGCCCTGTTGAGTAGATCATCACTTGGCTCGGCGTACCAGGCCTCTCGAAATGGATCTACATGGTTTGGATCCTCCTCGAGATTCACGGCGGCCAATTTTCGAAAGAAGATGGTCATATCGGTTTCTTCTGCCTGGAGCAGGGCAAACAGGTCCGTTAACAGTTCCTCGTCCGAGTCGGCGTTGAAATTCTTGAAACCAAGTTTTGCCGCCATCATTTTCTGGAATCCTAGCAGATAGTAGTCCGCAAATTCGTCCAGAATAGCCTGAAGCTGCTCTACCTCGTCGACGAGCGGGACGATCGATCTCGCGAATTGGGCCAGATTCCATTGAGCAACCTGTGGCTGATTGCCAAAAACATACCGGCGGGAGTGAGCATCAGTCGTGTTTGGCGTCCAATCCTGGTCGTAATTATCGATCCATCCGTAGGGGCCGTAGTCTATCGTGAGGCCCAGAACCGACATATTGTCCGTGTTCATGACACCGTGCACAAATCCAACCCGCATCCAGTGAATGATCATGTCCGCTGTTCGATGGCAGACCTCTTCAAACCACTTCAGGTACACCTCTTTTGACGGACTCCCCAGGTGGGAAAAGTCGGACTCGATAGTAAAAGCAGCCAGTTGGCGTAGGAGTTCTATTTCTTGGCGAGCCACATGGATCTGAAAACTTCCGAAGCGCACGAAAGACGGGGAGACCCTGCAGACGACGGCACCTGGTTCGAACTTTGGATGCCCATCATAAAACATATCCCGTTCTATCTGATCTCCCGTGAGCACCAGGCTGAGGGCTCTCGTCGTAGGAATTCCCAGATGGAACATGGCTTCACTGCAGAGAAACTCCCGGATTGACGATCGAAGTACCGCGCGGCCGTCCGCTGTTCGTGAGTAGGGGGTGGGTCCTGCGCCCTTGAGTTGGAGCATCCAGTGCTGGCCATCTGGACTGCTGGTTTCGCCCAGATTAATGGCCCTGCCGTCACCCAACTGGCCTGCCCACTGACCGAATTGATGTCCGCCATAGTTCATGGCGAAGGGATCCATTCCGGGAAATAACTCATTGCCTCCCATCACTCTGGCGAACTGCTCCGAGTGGACTGTCTCCTCAGAGAAGCCCAGGAGCTCCGCCATTTCCCTCGAATGTGCGATGACGTGGGGATTTTTTACAGGCGTCGGCTGAACTCGGGTGAACGAAGCGCCGGTAACCTGTCTGGGGATGTTGTCCGTATTGGGATCCGCCGGTAGTTTTCGGGTGAAACGATTTTCAAATGTTATGGAGTCAGTCATCGTTTCGTTCGTCATCCGAGTAATCGATGCGACGAACCTCCAGGGTTTCTTCACTTCCTCCCATCATCAATTTCGCCGTCTCGCCAATTCCAAGTCCGATCAATGCTCGCGATATGGGGGCAACAAATCCTACGCGCAATGTCGTGATATCAGCTTCATCCACGCCGACAATAGTGAACTTTCGCTCCAGCCCCGGGGTGCCACCAGCTGCGGTCCTGATGGTCACCGTCGCTCCGAAGCGGACCTCATTCTGGGGCTGTGAGGCCAAGTTAACCAGTTTTGCTCCGACAATTCGGCTTTCGAGGTCTTTGATTTTCCCACGTACGATAGTGAGCGCTCGCGTGATGTCCTGATTTTCCTTGTCGCCGCGCTTCAACTGTTCGCGTTCCGTCTCCAGTTGCACCAGTTCTTCCCTCAAGAGGCGAAGCCCACGACGTGTGACCAAGTTTACGGCGCCCTCGGGAAGTGGCGCACGGGGAGGGATATAGACGACCCCATCGGCAGCGTCTTCTTTTACAAAGGCACGAGACATTATTCAGACGGTTGGTTCAACAGGAGGCCATTGGACGCCACGGTGATTGATAGGTGCCGCGCGGGTGAGGGGTGGGTGGAGGGGAGTACCTATTGCAAGATTGGACCAAAACCAGTACCGCGTGACCGAGCGCCAGTCACCACAAGAAATCAAGGAAATCCTATGTCCTATATCGATGCCGTCGAAGCTGCAGCAGATAATTACAAGCTGCTCTCACACGAAGGCAACATTCGAGTGATCGAAATGAGTCTTCCCGCCGGAGTGATCGACAACGAACACTCTCATCACAGCGAGACCGTCTATTTCATTCAGGGTGGTCACGTCCGAATTCATCTTCCCGACGGCGAGAGTATGGAGGCAGATATTCCAGATGGCCACGTCATGCACCACGGTCCGTGGACGCACCGGGTAGAAAATATTGGCCAGACGGATATCAAAGCTATCATCTTCGAGGTCATGCCCTAAATGGGCCCGGCAAATCTCTTCCAAATGACAAGGGGCGCCCGCAGGGCGCCCCTTGTTCGTTTACTCAAATCTCCGGCCCTGGTAGTCGATCCACCCGCCTTCGCGTTCGTGGCCTGGGTCTTTGTGGGTCCAGTGAATCAGGCCACCCTTTTCGTTGCCCTCGAAGTCACCGGTCACGGTAATTCGCTTTCCGATCTTGATGTCAAAAAGTCGCGGCGCCATGTCGATGTTGTGGGCAATCAAGAGCGTTCGACCATCCTTCTTCTCAACAATGAAGCGCTGGTGCTTGTCACCCTCGGTGTCATCGGAGAGAATCCGTACTACGGTGCCTTCAATCGTCGTCATTCGACTTGCTGGTCTGGCTTTAAATCAACGATAGTAGGATCCAACTACAGATTCGTGGAAGGCGTACTCCCCGCACTGTAATCCTCACCAGGGTTCACGAAGAGATTTTCTTCCCACGAGTACTGCTGATCGTGCAGTTCACGATAGCGGCCGTCCTTGGCCATGAGCTCAGAATGCGTTCCGCACTCGACTACCTGGCCTTCTTCCAGAACCACAATTTGATCCGCACTGCGAATGGTGGAAAGGCGGTGCGCGATCACAAAGGTCGTTCGACCCTGCCTCAGACTGGCGAATCCAGCTTGGATAAGAGCCTCACTCTCGCTATCCAGGCTTGAAGTTG
>CALBJU010000087.1 GCA_937893205.1 uncultured Bacteroidota bacterium | reverse complement strand
AATTCCCCCTCTCTGTTGGAGTAGGTGGCGCAACTGCTGCCATCTTTCTGATGCCCACGCTGGCAGCGGTTGGTGCTCTAGCTGCTCTCGTGACCGATGTGGAAATTGAGGTCGAACGAGAGGAAGACAATGTTACCGAGGTTGAAGTCGAGGAAGTGGCTGACGAAGAAGAGTAAGCCTATCTTCTTTCGGCGCCGAGTGACATTACTCATCTTTCCGAGCCCCGTAAATGACTGATGTGAATCCGGTGGGTCGGGTGAACGGGAGTTCACCTGTCTTGCCCGTTACGTTTAACAATCTTCTTTCGGCCGCAGATCGACTTTCGGGAATTGCGACCAAGACGCCAGTAATCACCAGTCGGACACTCGATGATATGTCGGGTGCAACTGTTTTCGTGAAATGCGAAAATTTTCAACGCTCGGGTGCGTTCAAGTTTCGCGGTGCGTACAACGCCCTCAGCCGTCTACGGGAAAGCGACAAAGAAGCGGGAGTCCTCACGTACTCTTCCGGAAATCACGCTCAAGCGATAGCTCTAGCAGGTCGACTGCTAGGTATTCGAACGACGATAGTGATGCCTGAAGATGCACCTGCCGTAAAGATGAGGGCCACCGCAGGTTACGGAGCCGAAATCATCACCTATGATAAAGATGCCACGAGCCGGGAAACCCTGGCCGCTTCCATTGCAGAAGAGAGGGGCATGACCATCATCCCGCCCTACGATCATGTTGATATAGTGGCCGGCCAGGGAACGGTTGGACTCGAAGTGATGCAGGCTGCTCACGATCTTGATTTCATTTTCATCCCCTGCGGAGGTGGCGGCCTCCTCTCAGGATGTGCTATCTCTACCAAGCATCTCCAGCCAAACTGCAAAGTCGTCGGAGTGGAACCCACCGAGGCAGACGACGCGACTCGCTCGTTTTATTCGGGTACGTTGCAGACCGTCCACAATCCGGACACCATCGCGGATGGTGCCAGAACACCATACCTCGGCAAAATCACCTTTCCACTTGTCCGCGCCCATGTAGATGAAATGATCACTGTTCCAGACAGTGATCTCGTTCGCGCAATGCGTTTCTTTTGGGAGCGCGCAAAACTGGTCGTCGAGCCTACGGGCGCGATGGCTACTGCCGGGATGCTTTCCGGTCAGTTCGACATCAAGGGTGCCAGAGTAGCCGTGATCATAAGCGGTGGAAACGTCGACCTGGCAAACGCACTTTCCCTGTTTCAAGAGCAACAACACACTTGAGCCCGATGCTGGAACTGGATTCCATAAGCAGATTCCGGTTGTATCTGAATCCCATCGTCTCAAAGTATGAGTCCGCTTCGTTCATTCAAGACGACCCCATTTCGATTCCCCACGCGTTTGACGATCCGATAGATCAGGAGGTAATTGGACTCTTTGCATCGATGTTGGCCTGGGGAAGGCGTGATGTCATGCTTCGCAAACTGGAAGAGCTGTGTGATCGCATGTCCTACAAACCAGCCTCCTTCGTGCACTCATACAAGAGCGATAGAGATCGAAGACGTCTCGAAGGATTTGTCCATCGCACCTTTAATGAAGGCGACCTGGACGGCATCCTGGTCTCACTGAAAAAGCTGCTCAACGGCGGGACCGTGGAGCAAGCGTTCCTTGCCGGAGTGGACCCCTCGGACCCGGTTCGATCTGGAATTCAGAGTTTCTCCGACCGAATGCTCGGTGGTGTACCGGGCCAGCCGGCTCGTATCAGACAACACATCGCACGACCATCCAGAGGAAGCGCCTGCAAGCGAATGAACATGTATTTGCGTTGGATGGTTCGGAAGGGACCTGTGGATATGGGAATATGGGACATCCTGGATCCTTCAGATTTGAAACTTCCCCTGGACGTGCACTCTGGAACTCAGGCCCGTGCCATCGGCCTCCTTGCGCGCAAATCAAACGACTGGAAGGCCGTCGAAGATCTCACCTTGAATTGCTTGGCGTTGGACCCAGTGGACCCCTGCAAGTACGATTTTGCACTGTTCGGTGCTGGATCAGCGGGAGAAACGCTCAGTCTGGATGCAGAAAATTAGATGGAACGATCCGCCATGTGATCGCCGACCGCGTGGTAAGCCCGCTGGTGATACACAATGGGCCTGGCTGGCTCTCCTTCCGTGATGCCTTCGACGCAGGCCAGGAATATCGAATGATCCCCTCCATCATAAATTTGGGTGCGTCTACAGTCGAAACGGACCAGATATTGTTTCAGAGTAGGAATATTGTGTGGCCCGTCCTCTGTCCAGTTCCGATTGAGTTGTTCTCGACACGAAAGTGTGGGATCTGCAAAACGATCGGATACATCTGCCTGATCATCCATCAGAACGTGTACCAGAAAACGTTCAGCCTGGATGGCCTCCGCGTAAATGGAAGAATCCTTGTTGATGTTGAAACAGATGAGTGGAGGATCCAGCGAAAGACTAACGAATGATCCTATCGTAATTCCGCAGGGTCCTTCCTTTGCGTCAAAGGTAACCACCGTCACGACCGTCGGTACGTGTCTCATTCCACGCCGAAACGATTCTGCGTCTACGGGCACTATAGGATTGTTACTCAAGATGGCTTTTTCTTAACTGGGCTATGAAAACACGTCTTTGACACGAGAAAAGAAACCTCGGCGATCTCCAAGAGAATCTGGATCCGGCTGGAAAGACTCCGCGTCTCGCAACCCTTCAAGCCCCTCTCGTTCTTCATCGGTGAGGGTTGTAGGCGTCCAGACACGAACTCGTACCATCTGATCGCCGATTCGACTCGATTCGATGTCAGGAATTCCACGCTCTCGCATCCGAAGAATTTTACCCGACTGCACTCCCGCATCTATCTGTAGACGGGCGCGCCCCTTGAGCGTTGGGACTTCCACTTCTGTACCAAGGGCTGCATCTGGAAACGATATGTGTAATTCGTAAAAAATGTCGAGTCCTTCGCGGGTGAAGTGCTCGTGCTGCTTTTCAATGATTTCGACCCGAAGATCGCCAGAACTTCCTCCACGCTGGCCAGCATTGCCTGCACCCCGAAGCGTCAGGTAATGCCCCTCCAGAACCCCTGCAGGAACGGTGATGTTGATGGTCTCTTCTCCCTTGGTTCGACCCTCGCCCGAGCAATTTTCACAGGGTTCGCGAATGATTTTTCCTTCCCCCCTGCACGTCGGACAGGCCTGGACGTTCACGAACTGTCCAAAAACCGTTCGTGATACCTGTCTGACCTCACCGGCACCCTTACACGTTGAACAGGTTTCATAGCCTGTTTCTGGATCTTCGACTCCTTTCCCATCGCACACTTCACATGTAATGAATTTTCGGACTTTGATCTTTTTTTCTGTTCCCTCAGCGATGTCCTCCAGAGAGAGCGGAAGTTTGATCCGCAAATCATTTCCCGGGCGGCCCTGCCTACGACGAGCACCACCGGCACCACGTCCACCGAACATCTCATCGAAAATGCTCCCTCCGCTCCCGAAAATGTCGCTGAAAGCGCTGAATATGTCGTTGATGTCCTGAAATCCTGCTCCACCAGCGCCGCCGCCCCCTCTCACACCAGCGTGACCGAACTGGTCGTAGCGCTGACGCTTTGAGGGATCAGAGAGCACCTCGTAAGCCTCGGCGGCTTCTTTGAACTTCTCCTCGGCTTCTGCATCACCCGAATTTCGGTCGGGATGATACATAAGGGCCAACTTTCGATAGGCCTTCTTGAGCTGTTCGGGAGAGGCATTTTTCTCCACACCCAGTATTTCGTAATAATCTCTCATATCAGGTAGAAACTACGACTCGCGCGTGACGCAAGACTTTGTCTCCCATGCGATAACCGCGTTGAATTTCACTCAGGACGATTCCTGTTTCCTCTCCCTCGGCGGCTTCCTGCTGCATTATTGCCTCATGCTCATCCTCATCGAACGGCTTGCCGACCGAGTCTATCGGATGAACACCCAGTCGTTCGAGTTCGCTCATCAGTTTTTGATAGACGAGTTCTACGCCGCTTTTTAACGATTGATACGCGGCCGAAAGTTCGCCCTCCGATTCCAATTCTGCCTGAGCGGTGGCCTCCAGAGATCGATGAAAATCATCGACCACATCGAGCAACTGTTGAATTACGAGGCTCTTACCGAGCGAAACCGCGCGCGCCTTCTCCTGCTCGGTGCGTCTCCTGTAGTTCTGGAACTCTGCAGCCTGCCTTTTCCATTTGTCGGTAGTCTGCTCAAGTTCGTCTTTGAGTTTGTCGATTTCACTCGCTCTATCTGCCAATTCATCGATAGCTTGGATTACAACATCTTTGTCTTCCTGAGATTCAGAAAGGCGCTCCTCGACCGTTTCTTCGGACATTTCGTTTTCGCTGAGTGGTTTCAGCTCTTTTTCAGTCATGCGTCATCAGTGGGTGAAGGAACGCGCAAAGTCGTCCCGGGAGGTCAGGCGAGGTTGTTATGCGACCCTGAAATACTCATCAGCGTGGCCATGCCTTCTACCAGAGCAACAGCTCGGGCATAATTCATTCGGGTGGGACCGATCACGCCGATCGTTCCCCGCATATTGCTCCTTATATATGGAGCGGTAACAATGGATATCCTTTCCAGAAATTGCTCACTCTTTCGATTTCCGGTGTT
>CALBJU010000086.1 GCA_937893205.1 uncultured Bacteroidota bacterium | reverse complement strand
CGCTCCTGTTCGTAATCCCCAACCTCACGGGAAACGTCTGTACAACGCCGCAATTCTTCTGGAAAGCGGCTGCGACCCCGTTGTGACGCATAAGATGCTGCTTCCCACATATGATATCTACGACGAGTACCGCTATTTCGAGCCTGCCCGAGAGCAGCAGGTCATTCCTTTTCACGGCATCCGTCTAGGAGTACACATCTGTGAGGACATGTGGAATCTGGCCGAGTTTTCCACGTATCACACCTATGAGCGAGATCCCCTCGCCGAGCTCATAAGTCAGGATCTGGACCTGCTGATTAATCTCTCGGCATCTCCGTTCGCCCATGGAAGGCACGAGACGCGCACGAGAATCATCTCCCAGATATGCAAAACCTACCAGGTGCCGTTCGTACTCGTCAATCTGGTCGGAGCCAACACCGAACTCATCTTCGATGGTGACTCGCGTGTTCACGGGGCAGATGGACGTATTCAGACTATCGCGCCTTGCTTCGAGGAGGCGCTTGTTCTGTGGGATTCGGACGATCCATCCCCAGCTACGCCGAAAAAGCATGACCGCGCCAGCGATCTCTACGACGCGCTCGTGTTCGGAATCCGTGACTATGTCGAAAAGACCGGGGCGTTCGAGCGAGTGCTCGTGGGATTGTCAGGAGGGATCGATTCAGCAGTAACTGCCACGTTGGCGGTTGATGCGCTCGGCGCCGAAAATGTAATCGGTATCACGATGCCTTCTGTTTATTCGACAACGGGAAGTGTGGACGACTCGCTGACCCTGGCGAAAAATCTTGGGATAATCTGTCACACCGTACCCATCCTGGACGCGGTAAACGCGTTTGAAACGACGTTATCTGGGCTTTTTGAGGGTACGGGAGAGGGGATCGCTGAGGAAAACATTCAAGCTCGATCGCGAGGAATCATTCTGATGGCCGCTTCCAATAAATTTGGCCACATGGTGCTGACCACGGGTAACAAAAGTGAAATGGCCATGGGGTACGCTACGTTGTATGGCGACATGTCCGGGGGGCTCGCCGTTCTGGCTGACGTCTTCAAGACCGATGTGTATTTGCTGGCCGAGTACATCAACACCATTGCAGGAACGGACCGAATCCCTCGACCGACCGTCGAAAAGGCACCATCCGCTGAGCTACGACCAAATCAAAAGGACGAGGACAGTCTCCCACCCTATCCCGTCCTCGATGAGATTCTGTGCTGCTATATTGAGAGCCGCATGGATGTCGATGACATTGT